>JAISKW010000019.1 GCA_031260775.1 Christensenellaceae bacterium | reverse complement strand
TCGATAAGGTCGCCCATATCGATGTCCTCGTCCTCGCCGTAAACGGGTTCGCTCCTGCGCGGCGAAGGGAACGATGTTTTAACCTCGTTCAATTCGGTTTTAACAATTACGTATACGCGCTCGGGCTTTGCCAATATATCGCGCCAATCGGCGATTGCAATCTCAAGTTCGCGCAGCTCCGCGCGGATTTTGGTTGCCTCTAAGGATGTTAAACGCGCCAAACGCATATCTAAAATAGCGTTCGATTGTTTTTCGGAAAGCCCGAACGTTTGCATTAACCTCTCGCGTGCATCGGGCGTGTCTTTCGACGTTTTGATTATGCGGATAACCTCGTCAAGATTATCTAAAGCGATAACTAATCCTTCAAGAATATGCGCCTTTTCGAGAGCCTTCCTGAGCTGGAATTCCGTACGGCGTGTGACGACTTGGAAACGGTGCGCGATATAGCATTGCAAAATCTCCTTGAGGTTCATTTGTTTTGGAACGCCCTTATCCAAAGCGACCATTAATATACCCGTGGAAATTTGGAACTTCGTTTGTTTGAACAGCGAGTTGATTACTACGTTCGCCTGAGCATCGCGCTTTACGTCGATTACGATACGCATTCCGAACCTGTCGGATTCGTCGTTAATATAGGCAATTCCCTCGATTTTCTTGTCCTTCATCAGCGTTCTGACGTCGCCGATTAAGTCCTCTTTACATACATTATACGGAATTTCGGTTACGATAATGCGGGTTTTGGTGTCCGTTTCCTCAATTTCATATTTCGAGCGGATTATGATGCCGCCGTGTCCTGTTTTATATGCTTTTAGGATTGCGTTATGCCCTAAAATTACGCCGCCGGTAGGGTAGTCGGGGCAACGGACGATTTTGATAAGGTCTTCGATTTCCGATTCGGGGTTATCTATAAGCGCGCATGTCGCGTCGATTACGTCGCCTAAGTTGTGCGGCGGAATATGCGTTGCGAGCGCGACTGCGATTCCGTCCGAGCCGTTAACAAGCAGGTTCGGGAAACCTGCGGGCAGCACGACCGGCTGCGTTTCGGTATCGTCAAAGTTCGGGCAGAAGTTTACGGTGTCCTTTTCCAAGTCCTGCAAGAGTATGCTTGCGACCTTTGCGAGCCTTGCTTCGGTATACCTTGATGCCGCGGCGGGGTCGTTATCGACCGAACCAAAGTTCCCGTGCCCGTCAATCAGCGGCATACGCATTGTGAAGTCCTGCGCCATACGGACGAGCGCGTCATAAATGGACGAGTCGCCGTGGGGGTGGTATTTACCCAAAACCTCGCCGACCGTTCTTGCGCACTTCTTATACGCCTTATCGTGCGTATTGTTAATCTCGTTCATTGCGTACAAAATGCGCCTCTGAACCGGCTTCAATCCGTCGCAAACGTCAGGGATTGCCCTGTTTACGTTGACCTCCATCGCGTACGCGACAAACGACCGACCTAACTCGTCGTTGATTTTCCTCGGAACTATCTTAGTTTTACTTAAAATCTCCCTGATTCTCTCTAAATCTATCCCTCTTGCTTTTGCCATTTCTGTTATGTGTATTTTTCGGTAGGGGGAGGAATCTGCATTTCTGTGAAACGTATTCCCCTCCCCCTCCCGGGCCCACCCTCTCCCCTTGCAAAGCCGATTTGTGTTTGTGCTTTTTGGGGAGGGTTTAGGTTGTTTCGGTTATTTTCGATTAATTTTGTTATTTAAGCAATCCGTTTTTCTTAAGCATCAACGCTCTTGCGCTCGTGGGGAGTGCGAAAAGATTGATGAACCCCGCGCTGTCGGCTTGGTCGTAGTTGCCGTGGTCGTCGCCGAACGAGGCAAAATCCTCGTTGAACAGCGAATACTTCGAGGTGATGCCGGCATTGATGATGTTGCCTTTATAAAGTTTTAACTTGACTTTGCCGGTAACAAACTTCTGCGTTTCGTCCACAAACTTTGTAAGGGCTTCTCTGAGCGGCGTAAACCATTGCCCGTAATAGACTAACTCCGAGAATTTTTCGGCAACTACGCGCTTATAATGCGCCGTATCTCGGTCAACGGTGATGCTCTCGAGCAACTCGTGCGCTTTGTACAAAATCGCGCCCGCAGGGTTTTCGTATACGCCGCGCGATTTCATACCGACAAGACGGTTCTCCACCATATCGTCGATACCGACGCCGTGCTTGCCGCCGATTTCGTTCAATTTTGTGATTAATTCAATAGGCGCGTACGCTTTGCCGTTGATTGCAACGGGGATTCCTTTTTTGAATGTGAGGGTGACGTACTCCGCTTTGTTCGGGGCTTTGAACGGGCTTTGTCCGATTTCTAAGAAGCCGGGTTTGTCGTATTGCGGCTCGTTTGCGGGGTCTTCTAAATCCATACCCTCGTGCGACAAGTGCCATATATTTTTGTCTTTCGAGTAGTTCGTCGCGCGATTGATTTTTAGCGGAATATTGTGCGCCTCGGCGTAGTCAATTTCCTCGTCGCGGGTTTTGATGTCCCATTCTCTCCACGGGGCGATAATCGCCATACCGGGAGCGAAGGCTTTAATTGCCGTTTCGAAGCGGACTTGGTCGTTACCTTTACCGGTGCAGCCGTGGCAGATTGCGTCCGCGCCCTCGGCAACGGCTATTTCCGCAATGCGTTTTGCGATAATCGGACGGGCAAATGCCGTACCTAAGAGGTATACGCCCTCGTATTTCGCATCGGCTTGCATCGTGGGGTAAATGAAATCCGTAATAAACTTTTCGGTTAAGTCCTCGATGTAGAGCTTAGACGCGCCGGTTTTCTTAGCTTTTTCTTCTAAGCCATCAAGTTCCGTGCCCTGCCCGACGTCGCCGGATACGGCGATAATTTCGGGATTATTATAGTTTTCCTTGAGCCATGGGATAATGATTGACGTATCCAAACCGCCCGAATAGGCGAGTACGATTTTTTTGATTTTATCCTTATTCATCTGCAATATTTTACTATATTTAGTAACTATTAACAAATGTGTGCGCGCACGCGCGCGCGCGTAGTTTAGTTGCAAGATGTAAATTTGTAGTATAATTCCAATATGGCAGTTTTCTCCGGCTTAACCGAAAAATTAAATCACGCTTTTTCAAAGCTAAAAAACAAGGGTGCGCTGACCGATTTGGAGGTCAAGGAAGCAATGCGCGCGGTGCGTGTCGCACTTCTTGAGGCGGACGTTAACTTTACGGTCGTCAAAGACTTTATCAAAACCGTTTCGGAAAAGGCAAGCGGCGAGCATATTCTAAAAGGCTTAAAGTCCTCCGACCAAGTTATTAAAATCGTCAACGACGAACTCGTTGAGCTAATGGGCAGTTCGCACACCAAACTTATGGTCGCCGACAAGCCCCCGACAGTCATTTTAATGTGCGGCTTACAGGGTGCTGGCAAAACCACGATGTGCGGTAAACTCGCGCTTCACTTGAAAAAGAGCGGCAAAAAAGTCTTACTTGCCGCCGGTGACATTTACCGTCCTGCGGCAATCAAGCAGTTGCAAACCGTCGGCGGCAACGCGCAAACCGAGGTTTTTACTCTCGGACAAATCGACCCCGTTCAAATCGCAAAAGAAGCAGTTAAGTATGCAATTACCAACGGTTTGGATACCGTTATCATTGATACCGCAGGTCGTTTACACATTGACGAAACGCTTATGACGGAAATTATTAATGTCAAAGCTGCCGTCAACCCGACTGAAATTTTGCTTGTGGTTGACTCTATGCTCGGGCAGGATTCCGTAACGGTAGCAAAAACGTTCAACGACGCCTTAGACATAACCGGCGTCATTTTAACCAAGACCGACGGCGACACGCGCGGCGGTTGCGCCCTTTCAATCAAGGCTGTTTGCGGCAAGCCTATCAAGTTCTTAGGCACGGGCGAAAAGTTGCAAGACATCGAAGTTTTCCACCCCGACCGTATGGCGAGCAGAATTCTCGGTATGGGCGACGTACTCTCGCTTGTTGAAAAGGTACAAAACGCCGTCACCGATGAGGAAGCCGCCAAGCTTGCTAAGAAGTTCAAAACCAACGCATTCGACCTCAACGATTATTTGGAGCAGCTCAAAAGTATGAAGAAAATGGGTAATCTTTCGGAAATGATGAGTATGATTCCCGGCTTATCTCAAAAAATGAAAGGGCAGGATATGCAGGTTGACGAAAAACAAATTGAAAAAACCAAGGCGATTATTTTGTCTATGACGCCGAAAGAGCGCGCCAACCCGCAGCTTTTGAACGGCTCGCGTCGCAAGCGTATAGCAAACGGCAGCGGTGCGGAGGTTTACGAGGTTAACCGTCTACTAAACCAATTCGAGCAAGCAAAAAATATGATGAAAATGTTTTCCTCCGGTAAACGCTTGCCGTTCGGCTTAAAGTAGTTTTTTAATTGTTATGTGAGCGATGCGGGAAATGCTTGCCGTTCGGCTTAAAGTAGTTTTTGGGCTAAGTTTCAACTAGAGTTGGCTGTCGAGCATGACCGCCTGCTTTAAAGAGCTCTTTATCCGAGATGCTGTATGATTTCAGATAATCTTCTTTGGCTTTTTTGAGTTTTTTG
>JAISKW010000156.1 GCA_031260775.1 Christensenellaceae bacterium | reverse complement strand
CACGCGTCGTGGCGACCTTTAATGACAAGCTTTGTGTTTTGCATCGTGCTTAAGTCAACACTGTCTTGTTCGAGAGATATCGAGGGTGTGGGTTTGATTGCCGCCCGCATAATTACGGGCATTCCGTTTGTCATACCGCCTACTATGCCGCCGTTGTTGTTGGAGGTTGTAACAACCTTGCCGTTTTCAATTTGATAGCAATCGTTCGCCGCGCTTCCCTTTAATCGGGCAATTTCAAAGCCTTTGCCGAACTCCACGCCCTTAACCGCCGGTACTGCAAACGCTAAGCTTGCGGCGGTGCTTTCGAGCCCGTCAAACAGCGCGCCGCCCAAACCTACGGGGCAATTATATGCCGTGACTTCGATAATGCCGCCGACAGAATCGCCCTTTTCTTTTGCCGCAATTATGGCTTTCTCTTGCAAAACGGGGTCGTATTCGCCGCCGATTTCGACGATTTTTGAAACAAAGGTGATGCCTCTTGCTCCCAAAATCTGCACCGCAATGCCGCCAGCAATTACGAGAGGGAGGGTCATTCGCCCCGAGAACTTGCCGCCGCCCGAGAGATTTTCCTCCCCTTTGCTCCGTAAAATTGCCGGGTAATCGGCGTGAGAAGGGCGCGGAACGGTTATGAGGTTCTTATAATCTCCGCTCTTAAAATTAGTGTTTTTGACAACAATGCGGATTTCTCCGTCCTGAATTTTGCCGCTTTCGTCAATTCCGCTTTTAATTTCGATTAAATCCGGCTCAACACGGGAGGTGGAATAAGCCTTAGAGGCGTCGGCTTTGCGGCGGTTTGCGTAGTTTTGGAGGGCAAAAAGGTCAATAACGGCATCTTTTTCAAAGCCTCTTGCAAAAAGCTCTATTTTTTCGGCGTGTGATGCGCCTGCGATTCCGATATATAATTTTTCACCGTGAAAGGTACTCATTACTTCTATAACTTTTTACGATATTATTATATAATTTATTAGACGGAAATACTATTTCCGAAAATTTCTATGACAGCAATAAGAAAAGAATGCGTCGCAATGCTCCTTGCGGGCGGTCAAGGAACAAGGCTTTACTCGCTCACTCAAAAGGTAGCTAAACCTGCCGTTCCCTTCGGCGGTAAATACCGCATCATCGATTTTCCCCTATCGAACACAATAAATTCGGGCATCGATACCATCGGCGTTTTAACGCAGTACCAGCCGTTCGAGCTTAACCAGTACATCGGCAACGGGCAACCGTGGGATTTAGACCGCTTAAACGGCGGCGCGTTCGTCCTCCCTCCCTACGTAAAAGCCAAAAGCGGCGAGTGGTACAAAGGCACCGCCAACGCAATTTACCAAAATATCGACTTCATCGACCGCTACAACCCCGAGTTCGTCGTTATTTTGTCGGGCGACCACATCTATAAAATGGACTATGCCAAAATGGTAAAGAGCCACAAAAAGAACTCCGCCGCTTGCACTATCGCCGTTTTGAACGTTCCTCTCGAGAACGCCTCGCGCTTCGGCATTATGAACACCCGCCCCGACGGCACGATTTTTGAGTTCGAAGAAAAACCAAAGAAGCCGAAAAGCACCAAGGCGAGCATGGGTATTTACGTTTTCACGTGGTCAAAGCTCCGTGCCTATTTAATCGCCGACGAGGAGAGCCGCGACAGCGAAAACGACTTCGGCAAAAACATTATCCCCTCTATGCTTAAGGCTAACGAAAAGCTTGTAGCGTACGATTTCCAAGGCTATTGGAAGGACGTAGGTACGATTTCCTCGCTTTGGGAAGCGAATATGGATTTATTAAACCCCGAATCGGGCATAACCTTAGAAGAAAAGGATTGGAAAATTTACGCGCGTAACGCCGCCGAGCCGCCGCACCATATCGGCAAATCCGCCGACGTTGCCGCCTCGATGGTCAGCGAGGGCTGCAATATAGACGGCAAAGTTCTTCGCTCCGTAATTTCAACGGGCGTTGATATCGAGCCGGGCGCGGAGGTCTACGACAGCGTTATTATGCCCGACGCGAAAATCCGCCGCGGTGCGATAATCAAACACGCAATTGTCGGCTGGGGCGCGGACGTCCGTGAGGGCGCACGAATCGGCGAAACCCAAACCGCGGCGGTCGCCGGCGAGTGGCGTATTGCGGTTGTCGCTCCCGAAGTCACCGTTCCTCACGGCGCAAGTATTAAAGCCGGAGAACGGTTCGAATAACTAAGGGGGCGGTTTTTATCTATAATTTATGGAATTTTTAATCGCGGGCGACAGCGGAATTGTCGTCGAATTCGGAAAGATTATTTCCGAAGAAATCAATGCAAAAGTAAAAGCCGCTTATGAATTGGCAAAGTCCGGCGCGCTCAAGGGCATAACCGGACTAACGCCGACATACCGTTCGCTTTTGGTGTCGTACAACCCTATTGAAACTTCGTTTGACGAAATTAAAGCGGCGTTCGAAAAGGGTTTATCCGTATTTTCCGAAGCCGGCGGAAAAAATGCGGCAAGCAAGTTAATCCACATACCCGTTTGCTACGGCAGCGAGTTCGGCGAGGATATGCCGAATGTAATTGCGCACACGGGGCTTACGGAAAAAGAAATTATTGAAATCCACAGCGGACGGGAATACTTAATTTATATGCTCGGCTTTTTGCCCGGTTTCCCCTATTTAGGGGGTATGGATAAACGGCTTATAACGCCGAGGCTTAAAAATCCGCGCACAAAAATCCCCGCGGGGTCGGTGGGTATCGGCGGCGAACAAACGGGCATATACCCCCTTGCCTCCCCGGGCGGTTGGCAGTTAATCGGCAGAACGCCGCTTAAAGTTTACGACCCGAACCGCGCCGAGCCGTTTATGTACGCCTCGGGCGACAGAATTAAATTTGAGCCGATAACTCGGACGGAGTACGACAAGCTTGTTACCGTTAATTAAACATACATTACGAAGCATTGCGCAATCTAAGGTGCAAACGCTTCTCATAATGCTTGTCGTTGCGCTCAGTTCGGCAATGCTTTTTTTCGCGCTGTCGCTGTCGAATTTCTTTTACGCCATCAACATTGCCGACGCGAACCGCGTTGCACAAGGCGCGGATATTTTGTTGGGCGGCAACAACGGCGGCGAAACTTTTTCAAAAACGCGCGCGGAACTTGCACTCCGTCCGTACGAAAACGACATCGATTATGCGGACTATTTTGTAAAAATGCCCTCGATTGTGCGCGTCCCGGGAGGCATTAACAACGCCGCGTTAGTCGAAGCTACCGACCTTGAACAATACCTTAAAAAACACGAGCTGAAGTTTATTAAATACTCCGAATATATCGAAAGGCTCGACACAACGCATATCGGCGGCGTCCCGGACGGAGATGCCGCGGCGTACAGCGGCGCGTACTACCCCGCGATTATCGGGCGACGGTTTTCCGAAAAAATGGGGCTTATCCCCGGCGATACAATTGAAACATACCTCGCTCAGTACGGATATTTTGCAAAGCTAACGGTTTTTGCAATTTGCGAGGACACCGATATTTTCGCCTCACCCGCCTCGATTACCATTTTAACCGACTTCAATACCGTAGGAAATCAAGGCAATATCAATGCTGTTTATATTCATCTAAAGGACGGCTCTAAATACGACGAAGTTACCGCCTCTTTAACGGAGGCGTTCCCGTCAATCAGCGTAACGGAGGGCGATAACCGTACGCGCGTGGGCGAAATTGTCAGGAACAACACGCTGCTTTTAACCGTCGGCATAATTTTCGTAAGCATCGCGCTTGCTTTTATCATTTTTACCGCCTATTTAACCGTTGCAGACCGCAGAGTTAAGGACTTAGCTGTTTTCAAAACGGCGGGCGCAACGCCGTTGCAAACAACGCTGATTTTACTTTTTGAGGTTCTTATTACCTCTCTTATCGGCGCAATCATAGGCGCAATAGGAGGGCGACTCTTGGCGGCGGTCGCTCTAAAGGTTTATATCCCCTCTCTTGTTAACATAATTACATTCCCGTTCTATAAATATCTTTTGGCGGTTTTAATATCCGTATTTTTGCTTGCGGCGGTTGC
>JAISKW010000186.1 GCA_031260775.1 Christensenellaceae bacterium | reverse complement strand
CCTCTCCCCTTGCTTTAATAGTGAGCGCGCGCCCGAAGGGCATGCAACGCGAAGCGTGCCGCGAGAACAGGGGAACGCTTTTTTAGAAAAGCGATTCCCCTCCCCGAACCTCTCCCCTTTGAAAAACTGTTTCGGGGGAGTGTTTGGGAGGGGGGAGGAGAATACGTTTCTTTGAAATGCAGATTCCTCCCCCTCCAAAGAGCTCACATTAAAAACAAGCAGATTCCTCCCCCCTCCAAAGAGCTCACATTAAAAACAAGCAGATTCCTCCCCCTCCCCAAAGAACTCACATTAAAAACAAAAGGAAAAGGGCGCAACAGTATGCGCCCTTTGTGTATCATCTAAATATCCGTTTTAATTTCTTTTCGGAAAACATTCCCCCCGATGAGCTTTGCAAGAGGAGAGGGAGGGTTTGGGAGGGGGAGGAGAATAAGTTTCTCAGAAATGCAGATTCCTCCCCCTCCCAAAAGAACTCGAACCCCTCCCAAAAGAACTCACATTATTCGCCCTTAATTTCTTTGAGGATTTCCTCTAAAATTTTCTCGTCTTTAGTTACGGCGGAGTTGCCGTCGTTGAGGTCTGTGGGGACGTTTTCGCGGTTCCAATCGGAGTAGACAAGAGTTTTCTTATCGGTAACGAGCTTGTCGCGGATTGCGGAATAAATTGTGGCATCGATAACGCCGTTTGCGTCCTTTACGTGTCCGTTAATTGCAAGTTTGAAGTCCTTGATATAGGCGATAATTTCGTCCTTAGTTGCGGCGGCTACGCCTTTTGCAGTGTCTTCGCCGAACAATTCAACGCCGTTTTGCGCCCAGACGTCGGTTGCGAACGGCGCGCGTGAAACGATAATCAGCTGAATTGAGGACGTCGGGTCTGCTCTCCAGAAATACGCTTTGGCGAGTCCTGTTGTTAAAAGGTCGGCTTTGCCGTCAAACGGCGTGCCCGTAATAGATTCGCCGTTAGCTAAGTGAGCGGCGGCTACGAATTCTTTTGCGAATCCGCTGCGGTCTTTGCCGTTAAGGGGAGAAATATAATACCCGTTTTGAACGGCACTGCTTGTGATTCCGGGGTCGTCGTTATAGCGGTATACAAACTTCTCCATTGCCTCGAACACGGTGATTCCTTCCGCCGCCGCGGCATCGATTGCCGCGATAACCGCCGCTTCGATTTCGGCGTTGCCGGCTTTTACTATCGCGCCGTCCGCGTCTAACACATAAGCTAAGGACGGGCAAATTTTGCCGTCGTTTTTATTCTCGGGGTCGGTTTCCCATTTGCAATCCTCGTCGGTGTCGCCTAACTCGTGGAGGGGGCAATCGTAGTCGGGGTTGTAGTTTTCGTTTGAAACCTTGGTAAGGGTTTTTGACTCGAAAAACTCCTGAAGCTGTCTTTTCAACGTATCGTAGCCGTCGGCTTTGGTGTTGCTGCCTATAATGTCCAAAATTGCGTTTACATATTCGGTTTCGTAGCTGATGTTAATTTGATAAACGTAGAATCCGTTTGAAAGGTATTCGTTTGCCGTACCGTATTCGAGCGTTCCGTCATCGCTGAAGCCCGGGTAGTAATAGAACGTATCGTAGTTTTTATAGGTTTGGGAAG
This sequence comes from Christensenellaceae bacterium, assembly GCA_031260775.1. GTDB lineage: Bacteria > Bacillota > Clostridia > Christensenellales > DTU072 > JAISKW01. The sequence goes on along the minus strand of JAISKW010000186.1, from coordinate 10,855 downwards.
AAGCGACAACGATGCTTGTTTCGCGGAAAAGAACAAGCTTTTCCTCGTCGGTTAATCCGTCATATTTAAGCTTTTCGGCGGCATAGAGCTTCATAAACTGCTCGTATACTAAATTGTCCATATCCGCGGTTGCAACGCCGGTTTTATCGTTCCAAAGGGACAGCGTGCCCGCTTTTTTAACTTCCTCGCTGATAACGCTTAAAACGATAGAATCGAACGTTTGGTAGTAGAGCAAGGTTAGTTTGTTGTTGTCCTCCTCGAGGCGGTAGTTTTTGCGGAGGTTGTCCTCTATTTTACGGAAGGCTTCTTTTGCGCGCTTGATTTCGTCGGCATCGGTAGAAACCCATTTGTTCTTTTCGATATATTTTGCAAGTAATTGAGTGAGGTCAAGCTCGGCGTTACCGTTGGCGTCGTAAATAGAAATGTCGTATTTTGCAAGCTCGGCGTCGATAGTCTGTTTAGATGCATAGCGGTCTAAACGGGCTTCGCCGATAACGATTAAATCGGAGTTCGTAGCCGTGGAGGTCGGTAATGCCGGGCGCGGCGCGGTTACGTCGTACGAATAGGGGGTAACAAGTTCCAGTGAGGAATAAACAACTTCGCCGGAGCTGTCCTTGGCTTTCTTTTGGTAGGTTAACTCTAATAAAGAGCCGGTTGCGGCGGCTGCCGAGCTAAACGCGGTTTTATAGTTAGCCTCGGGGACGATAAACGGCCCTATATACGAGTCCTCGGTTGCTTTGTTGTCCGCATCAACCGTGATGTGATTGACCCCGGTTTTTGTTAACGTTTCCAATGCCGCGGCGTCGAAAGTGCCTTCAACATAGAAAATCATTTTTATGCGGTCGGTGTCGATACCTTGACCCACATAATATTCCTTCTTTAGGTAGTCGTAGGTTTCGGAATCGAAGTCAATTTTAATAACTTCAAACTTGTCTTGCTCAATCGAGCCGTTAATCTTTTTAACAAGGTCTTGTTGGTATGCCGTGGCGACATAAGAGTCCGCCGACGAGTAAACCGATTGGTGGATGTTGTAAACGGCGTAGGTGTATTCGGCTAAGGTCAAAACGTCCTTAGACGTGGAGTCGCTGAAGGCAACCTTTGCGCCTGCGAGCGGCGCGGCGTTACGCTCCGTAAAGGTATAAGTTTTGTCATTAACGGTAAAATCGCCGCGAAGAAGCGTTTCCTGCGCCTTCATAAGACGGTATTTTTCGTTGATAGTCGATTGAAGGGCGATATCCCAAATTTCCTCGGCGGTGATGTTTAAGCCGTATTGGATATATTGCGAATACTGCTGATAATAGGTGTTGTATGCCGAATAAAGCTCGTTGCGCGAGATATTAATATCCTTTCCGCCGTACGAAACGGTGACGATTGGCTTTGTTAAAGCCCTTTCTTCGTTTTTCCTAACCACCGAGCAACCCGTGATGAGCGTTGCAAAAACGGTGCAGATTGCGAGAATCCAGATAAGCAATAAAGTTTTCTTCTTAACCATTGTACGGGGGGAGTTTTATATTTGCGTGCGCCTAAACTCCCATAATATAGCCTTAATAATATAATATAAATAAGCCTTTTTAACAAATTTAGCCATAAGCGGAATATAATTTATAATTTATCCATTATGTTGGACTTCAGATTCGTCGCAGAAAATATAGATTTCGTGCAAAAAAAGCTCGATATGCGCGGCAATAAAACGGATTTATCCCCCGTAAAGGGCTGGGCGGCACGCCGCAGAACCTTGATTACCGAGGGAGAGGCATTAAAAAAGGTCAAAAACGATGCGTCTGCGCAAATTGCCAAAATTAAGGCATCAAGAGGCGACGCGTCCGCGCTAATCGCCGATATGAAAAACGCGGCGGATAAGATTAAAGAATACGACAAGGAATTGTCGGAGGTTGAGGCAAATTTACAGGAATATATGTACAATATTCCTAACTGTGTCGACGACACCGTGCCTTACGGCAAGGACAGCGACGAAAATACCGTTGCACGCACGTTCGGAGAACCGCGGAAATTCGATTTTACACCCAAAGCGCATTGGGATATCGGCGCGGACTTGGGCATCCTTTCGCCCGACGAGGCGGCAAAGATTACCGGAACAAGGTTCACCGTTTATCACGGTTTCGGTGCAAAGCTTGAAAGGGCTATAGTCAACTTTATGCTCGATACCCACGCGGGGAGCGGATACGAGGAGATTTTCCCGCCTTTTATGGTAAATAAGGACTCTATGCTCGGCACGGGGCAGCTCCCGAAGTTTGCCGAGGATATGTATCATATCGAAAATACCGATATGTACCTTGTGCCGACCGCCGAGGTTCCGGTGACAAATCTTTTAAGAAACGACATTATCCCCGCCGAAAAGCTGCCAATTAAATTCTGCGCGTATACCGCGTGTTTCCGCGGCGAAGCGGGCAGTGCCGGGCGCGACACGAGAGGCTTGATACGGCAGCATCAGTTTAATAAGGTTGAGCTTGTTAAATTCGCGCACCCCAACGATAGTTGGAATCAGCTCGAGGGTTTAACCGCCGACGCCGAAAAAATATTGCAATTGTTGAAGCTCCCGTACAGGGTTGTAACGCTTTGCTCGGGCGACGTCGGATTTTCGTCGGCAAAAACCTACGATATCGAGGTTTGGATGCCCTCGTATAACAGGTATGTTGAAATCAGCTCCTGCTCGAACTTTGTGGACTATCAAGCGCGCCGCGCAAATATCCGCTACCGTGATACGGACGGCAAGCTGAAACTTTTGCATACCCTTAACGGCTCGGGACTCGCCGCCGGACGTACCACCGCAGCTATTTTAGAAAACTATCAAAACGCCGACGGAACGGTTACCGTCCCCGAAGTTTTGGTTAAGTATTTGAACGTAGAGGTGATAAAATAACAGCGGTTTTGCAAAAACAGAGGTTTTTAGCAAAAAGGGGCGTGTTTCGCCCTTTTTTGTTTCACTTTTGTTAAACACTTGAGAGGAAACGGATTTTCGCTTAAAATTAGCGATACAATATATAAATAATGGCATTTTACAACAGAACACAAGACGACATATTCGAAGAGCTTAAGACCTCAAAAAACGGGCTTTCGGATGCGGAAGCCGCAAAGAGGCTCTCCGAGAACGGCAAAAACGCGTTCGCCGAGGAGAAAAAGAAGTCGGTAATCTACAAATTCTTTATGCAAATGAAGGACATTATGGTTATCGTCCTTATTGTTGCCGCGCTCGTTTCGGCGGTTATTGCGATAATAGAGGCGCAAAACGACGCAAAAAAGTACTACGATTTAATCGACAGCGGCATAATTTTCCTTATCGTTTTGATAAACGCGACAATAGGGGTTATTCAGGATAATAAAGCCGAGGCGTCGCTTTCCGCGCTGAAGAACCTAAATAAGCCGTTCGCAAAGGTTATCAGGAACGGCGAGGACGTCAAAATCAAAAGTGAGGATATCGTTATTGGCGATATAGTCGTGCTTGAAGCCGGCGACATCGTCCCCGCGGATATGAGACTTTTGGAAACCGCAAGCCTCAAGGTTGAGGAGGCGGCGTTAACGGGAGAGTCGCTCCCGAGCAGTAAAAACGCGGAGATTATAAACCAAGAGGAAGTACCGTTAGGCGACCGTAAAAATATGTGTTTCTCGTCGGGCGTCGTAAGCTACGGGCGCGGACAAGGCGTAGTTACGGCTACCGGAATGGGCACAGAGGTAGGCAAAATCGCCGTAATGCTGCAAGAGTCCGACGAGGGGCAAACCCCTCTGCAGGCGCAACTTGCAAAGACCGCCAAGCTTTTAAGCGTCGCGGTTTTAGCCATTGCGGCGGTAATTTTCGCCGTTGTGGCAATCCGTTCGTTGGTTGCGGGGCACACGGGCACGAAGCTTATTGACGAAATAATCGGCGCGTTTATGACCGCCGTTGCAATCGCCGTTGCGGCAATCCCCGAGGGGTTACCCGCGGTTGTTACTATTGTTCTTGCCGTCGGCGTGCAGAGTATGAGCCGTAAAAACGCAATTGTGCGCAACCTCCCCGCGGTTGAATCGCTCGGCTGCTGCGAGGTTATTTGTTCCGATAAAACCGGAACCATTACGCTTAACCAAATGACGGTTAAGGAGTTATACACCCCCTCGAACGGCATTTACCCCGAAACCGAAGCAATCGAAAACGATGCGCTTTTACTTGCGAAAACGCTGTATCTTTGCAACGATACCCGCAAATCCGAGGGGCGGTTAATCGGCGACCCGACCGAAACCGCGTTAGTCGCTTACGCCGACGCGCTCAATATTTCGTTTATCGATAAGAGAGTAGGCGAAATTCCGTTCGACAGCAGCCGCAAGCTTATGACCACCGTAAACGAGGCGGAGGACGGCAAGCGTGCCGCATACGTCAAGGGCGCGCCGGATATTCTAATTAAACGGTGCGACAGAATCCTCGTAAACGGCAAAATCCGCCCGATTACCGAAGGCGATATAGCCGAAATTCACGCGGCGAACGCCAAAATGGCGGAGAAAGCTCTCCGTGTGCTTGCCGGAGCGGTAAAGTTTGAAAATCTTGATAAAAACCTTGACGACTCTGATAAGTACGAACAAAACTTAATTTTCGTCGGGCTTTCGGGAATGATTGACCCCGCCCGTGAAGAGGTTAAAGGCGCGGTTGAAACCTGCCGCAAGGCGGGTATGCGAGCCGTAATGATAACCGGCGACCATATCGACACCGCAAGGGCTATCGCAAAGCAGGTCGGCATTTTAACCGAGGGCGGACTTGTAATAACCGGCGCGGACTTAGACAAGTTGTCGGACGAGGAGTTTATTAACGACATCGACCGCTATTGCGTGTTTGCGCGCGTCAGCCCCGAAAACAAGGTTCGCATAGTAAAATCCTTGCAAAAGGCGGGCAAGAAGGTCGCAATGACCGGCGACGGCGTTAACGATGCTCCGAGCATAAAGGCGGCGGATATTGGCGTTGGTATGGGAATCACCGGTACGGACGTCAGCAAAGGCGCGGCGGATATGGTGCTTGCGGACGATAACTTTGCCACAATCGTTTCGGCTGTTGAGGAAGGCCGCAAGGTTTACAGCAACATTAAAAAGGCGATTCAGTACTTATTATCCGCTAATATCGCGGAGGTTTTATGCTTGTTTGTCGTAACGATATTCTTCCCCGATTTCTTGTTTTTGTCTCCCGTAATGATACTTTGGGTTAACCTTGTAACGGATTCCTTGCCGGCGTTGGCGTTGGGTATGGAGAAAACCGAGGGCGACGTTATGAATGACCCTCCGAGAAAATCGGGTTCGTCGTTATTCAGCGGAACAACCGGGCGCGATATTTTAATACAGGGCGCGTTCCAAACTTTGCTTGTTCTTGCGAGTTATTTCATCGGTATATACGTTTTGGGAGGAACCCCTCAAGAGGGCGGCAACCGCGTTCCCGAGACTATGGCATTTGTCACATTATCGCTTGTGCAGTTGTTCCATGCTTACAATATGCGCTCGCAAAAGAAGTCGCTGTTTGCAACGAATCCGTTCGCGAACAAGTTCATGAACGTATCGTTTATCGTGTGCCTCGGCTTACTTTTGTTCTCCGTCGTAATCCCCGGAGTGGGTACGAACCTCTTCGATTGCGCCGAGAGTATGACCGCCCCTCAATGGCTTACCGCAATATTCCTATCGGTCGCCGTAATTCCGCTTGTCGAGCTCCAAAAGCTTATCGGGAATGCAATAACAAAAAAGAAAGCCCACGCGTAATTAGAAGGAAAAAATCTAAATATCCTTGCGCGGAATGACAACACGACGGTCCGCTCCCTATCAGCCGTCGGGAATTTGCAATATGCACGGGATGTTGTAAAATAATAACACTTTGCACTTCCAAAGGGCGGATGCCGTCCCGAAAGGGTTAATTCCGCTGCGCAAAACGCGCAACCTTTGGGGGGAAGTATAACGGAGAAAATATATGGCAGTTATTTCATTAAAGAAGCTTCTTGAAGCAGGTTCTCACTTCGGTCACAACACCAATAAGTGGAATCCTAAGATGTCAAAGTACATCTTTGAGGCACGCGGCGGCGTTCACATCATCGACCTCGATAAGACGGTTGAGTGCATAAACGAAGCATACAAAGTTGTTCACAAGCTTGTGAAGAGCGGAAAGTCGATACTTTTTATCGGCAAAAAGGCGCAAGCCAAAGAGGCAATTAAGGACGAGGCACTCCGTGCCGGTATGTTCTACCTCAACGAGCGTTGGCTCGGCGGCACGCTCACCAATTTTAAGACAATCAGAACGCGTATTGACTATTTGAACAAGCTTAACCGCGACGAACAAATGGGGCAATGGGAGCTTTTACCCAAGAAAGAGGTCGTTAAACTCCGTAAAGAGCGCGATTCTTTGGAGCTTATCATCGGCGGTATCAAGGATATGCGCAGCCTTCCCGCGGCGGTTTTCATAGTTGATTTGCGCAGCGAACACATTGCCGTTAAGGAAGCACGCTCGCTCGGAATCACCACAATCGGTCTTGTCGATACGAACTGCGACCCCGATTTAGTCGATTACGCAATCCCCGGCAACGATGACGCAGTCCGCGCGGTACAGCTTGTAGCATCGGTTATCGCGGACGCTTGCGTTGCGGCGAAAGAGGGCTTAGAGGAACTCCCGAACTCCTACGACGAGGACGGCGACGTTTCGGAAAAGGACTTCATCAACGAGGTTGAGAAAAAGGACAAAGACGACAAAAAAGCGGCGATTCTTGTTGACGCATCGCTTGTAAACGCCGAAGAGGACGAGGATATTTTAACCGATTCCGACACAACCGAGGAGTAATTTTATATGGCTAACTTCACAGCAAAAGACATTCAAACATTAAGAGAGCGCACCGGCGTAGGCATGATGGATTGCAAAAACGCCTTGGTTGAATCGGACGGCGATATGGATGCCGCAGTCGAAATTTTGCGCAAAAAGGGCATCGCGACCGCCGCAAAAAAAGCCGGCAGAATCGCCTCTCAGGGTATTGTTCACTCGTATATCCATATGGGCGGCAAAATAGGCGTGCTTGTTGAAATCAACTGCGAAACAGACTTCGTCGCAAACAACGCCGATTTCCGCGAGTTCGCAAACAACGTTGCTCTGCAAATCTGCTCAATGAAGCCGCAATACGTCGCAATTTCCGACGTTCCCGCCGATGTTGTCGAACACGAAAAAGCAATTTACCGCGAGAAGGCGTTAAATGACCCCAAACCGAAGCCGGCGGCGATTATCGAAAAAATGCTTGACGGGCAAATCGCTAAGTTCTTTAAGGAAATTTGCCTGCTTGAGCAAGAGTATTTCCGCGACGATTCCAAGACAATCAACCAATTACTCGTAGAAATCACGCAAACAATCGGCGAGAAAATCTCAATCCGCCGCTTCACCCGCTACGAAATGGGCGAGGGGCTTGAAAAAAAGGTTGACAACTTCGTTGACGAAATCAACGCTTCCGTCGCTTCGATGCAGAAGTAGAGTTTTTTCGGGAGGGGAATCGCTTTTCTAAGAAAAGCGTTCCCCTCCCCTTTGGAAAACCGATAGGGGGGAATGTTTTGGGTGAGAAATTGAAACGAAGGTTTGCCAGAGGACAGGAAAAAGGATAAAATAATTACCGCGTGCGTTGTTAGCTCAGTTGGTAGAGCAACTGACTCTTAATCAGTGGGTCCGGAGTTCGAGCCTCCGACGACGCACCAAGTAAAATTAGGGGCTAAGGGTATTCTTTAGCTCTTAATTTTTATAAGAAGTATAGGTTTCCTGAACGTTTTAAGGAGTGAAGACTTGAAGGTTGCCTAAGTAATATATGCGGGTGTAGCTCAGTGGTAGAGCCCCGGCCTTCCAAGCCGGTCGCGAGGGTCCGATTCCCTTCACCCGCTCCATATTAGAAATACGGGGGAGAGTGCGGCTGTGTTGTCATTCTGCGCGAAGTCGCAAAATCCATACGTTACATAGAATGCGGGTGTAGCTCAGTGGTAGAGCTCCGGCTTCCCAAGCCGGCCGTGAGGGTCCGATTCCCTTCACCCGCTCCAATTAAGTTGAATGAAAATTTGGGTTCGTAGCTCAGTTGGATAGAGCAACGGCCTTCTAAGCCGTAGGTCGAGGGTTCGAATCCCCCCGGACTCACCAAAATATTAATGCCGCCCCGAACAAAAACTCACGCGGCGGCATTATTATGATAATAAGAAAAAACGCCGCCGGTAAAGCTATGCTTTATCGGCGGTCTTATTGTAGGAATATAATAAGGAATATTACGGAACAATTGTTATTACGGAAAAAGCGCAGCTTAATCGGCGCGCTTTTTGTTTGCAGTCACATTTTACAAATCCGCAACCGCAACGGCGGAAAGCGACAAAGCAAATGCGGAAAGAGAATACGGGAATTAGACAAAAAGCGGTTAAATAGTAAAATCAAATAGTAGTTTATAAGATATATCTTGTTGTGATGCATTAGGATATATTTTGAAAGCGAACGAAAAGAAACGGAAAGGTGGTTGAGCGGTCGAAGGCTCCGGTCTTGAAAACCGGCGATGTGAAAGCATCCGTGGGTTCGAATCCCACCCTTTCCGCCACTGCCCAAATTGTTACTACTTTTTGACGGCAATAGACAACAACAATACCACCTACGCCTTTGACAAAGAAGTATTTTATGCTATAATCATCGTGGGTTATGGGTTCGGTTAATATCACCTGTGTCCCGCCACCTAAAAAAACGGGGTGCGCCGAAATGTTCTTTTACTGCAATAACGCGGGGAAAAAAATCACACAACGGTGACTTTTATATGGTTTTTCTTGCCCTTATGAATGATAAAGCCGTTTATAACGTCGGCATCGCTTAATTTTGCCGCAAAATCGGTCACGGGAGTTTCGTTAATTATTACGGCGTTCGATTGAATTAACCGTTTTGCTTCTCCTTTTGAGGGAGCGAGTTTCAGCGCGACAAGTACGGAGGCTACCGAATCCGCTTCGGCTTTCGTAACGGTCTTTTCTAAAATCTCATCGCCGCCCGAAAATGCCGATTGCGCTTGCTTTTGCGCGGTTTGCGCTTCCTCCTCGCCGTGGATAATCTTTGTTACCTCAAACGCTAAGCGTTCCTTTGCGCGGTTGATACGCTCGTCCTTAAACCTCACAAGCTCCAAAATTTCTTCGGTCGGGATAAGCGTTAAAAGCCGCAAGCAGGTTTCGACGTCGGCGTCTTGAACGTTGCGGAAGTATTGGTAAAAATCGTACGGAGGGGTTTTTTCTTTATCGAGCCACAGCGCGCCCTTTTGCGTCTTGCCCATTTTTACGCCCTCACTTGTGGTTAAAAGTGTAAAGGTCATTGCGAACGCGCTTTTTTGCTCCTTGCGGCGGATTAAATCGGCACCGGCTAAGATGTTACTCCATTGGTCGTCGCCGCCGCATTCGAGCAGACAGCCGTATTTTTGGAACAAAACAAGGAAGTCGTACGCCTGCATAAGCATATAGTTGAACTCCAAAAAGGACAGACCCTTTTCCATTCTTGCTTTGAAGCACTCGGCGGTCAACATTTTGTTAACCGAAAAGAAGCGTCCGATATCGCGGATAAAATCGACGTAGTTCAAGTCCAAAAGCCAATCGCCGTTGTTTACAAGAACCGCGGCATTTTCGCCTTCGAACGAGAAAAAGCGGCTCATTTGCTTCTTGAAGCACGCGACGTTGTGGTTAATGGTTTCCTTAGTCATAAGGGGGCGCATATCGGAGCGTGCGGAGGGGTCGCCGACCATTGCCGTGCCGCCGCCTAATAAAACTATAGGTTTTAGTCCGGCGCGCTGGAGGTGCCCCATTGCCATAAGAGCTAAGAAATGCCCCACATGCAGGCTGTCGGCGGTGGGGTCAAAACCGACATAAAACGGTACTCCGCTTTGCGTGGCGAGTTTTTCTTTCAATTCGTCCTCGTAAACGGTTTGCTTGATAAAGCCGCGCTCTCTTAAAATGTCAACGATACTTTCCATAGTTTTAATATTTTACTCCGCTTTCGCAAGATATATAAATTTATATTAAAATATACTTGTGAAATATTTCGTACTGCTCGGTGACGGAATGGCGGACAGAGGCGAAAGCACTCCGCTCATGGTTGCAAAAAAGCCGTTTATTGACGCGCTTTGCAAAAAAGGGCAAACCGGATTGGTGCAGACTATCCCGGACGGCTTTAAGCCCGGCTCGGACGTTGCGAACCTGTCAGTTATGGGCTACGCTCCGGAGCTTTACTACACGGGCAGAAGCCCTCTTGAGGCGTTGTCTATCGGCGTTAAGCTTGAGGATAACGATATCGCGATAAGGGCAAACCTCGTGACAATCGAAAACGGAATTTTGGTTGACTATTCGGCGGGTGAAATCGAAACCGCAGATGCCGTCACGCTTATAAACGAAATTAAAGTGAAGCTGCCCGAAAAGCTTAAGCAAAGCGGCTTTCCCGATATTGTAGACTCGGCGAAGTTGTACGCCGGAGTGTCCTACCGCCACTGTATGGTTTTGGACGGCAACGGCGAGGATTATACGAAGTTAGAGCTGACGCCGCCCCACGATATTACCGGGAAGATTGCGCGGGATTATCCTCCCAAAGGCGCGTTTTCGGGGCTCCTTTTCGCGCTAAGTCTATCCTCGGGCGCGATTCTTAAGGACAGTGAAATTAACAAAAAACGCATTGCGGAGGGCAAACGTCCTGCGACAAACCTGTGGTTTTGGGGAGCCGGCAAGGCATGCAAGCTAAAGCCGTTTACCGAGCTCACAAGGGAGATATTCCTGCAGAATTACGATATTCGCGCCGGGCTTAAGGGCAGCGTAATTTCGGCGGTTGACTTGCTGAAAGGAATCGCAATCGGCGCGGAAATGTCCGCTCCCGAGGTTAAGG
>JAISKW010000184.1 GCA_031260775.1 Christensenellaceae bacterium | reverse complement strand
GTTAGATACACAAAACGACCTCTACGGCGCGGCATTGTCGCTTTGCCCGGGCATAAAAGTTTTGACGGATATCTTAAAACAAGCAGGCTTTACGGACGTTTCGATGACCGGCAGCGGCAGCGGAATTTTCGCAAAGGAGAAGGACACAAACAAATTCACCGCTTACCAAGAAGCGTGCGAAAGCATAATTTCATCAGCGAATTTACCTATAAAGCTGTACGGATTAAAAACTGCTAATCCTTATCGACATATATCGGCGCAAGCTTAACTTTCAAAATTTTAACTCCGGCGTTTTCGAAAACTACCGTGGCAACGGGGTCATCGGCTTTGCCTTTAATACTTTGAATGTAGCCTACTCCGAATGCGGTATGCCGTACCTTTGTTCCGCTTTGGAACGCCGTCATATCGGTGTTATAAATCTTTGGCGCGCCGGTGGCACTCCTATCGGGAGTTGTCGGTTTGAGGCTCTTCATATGCTCGGTAATCGACGGGCCCGCGCCGTAGCTCGGCTTTTGATACCCCCCGCTTACCGCGCCGCTGCGGTAGCCTGTATCCTTATAATAACCGCCGTTTCGGCTACCGTAACTGCCGTTTCCGTACCCTCCGCGATAGTTATCGGTATGCTGACGTGTTGTCATATAACTGCCCTGCGCGCTGAGGGCTTCACCCGTTTTTTTGCCTTGCGACTCCCAAACAAATTGCGACGGCGTCTGCTCGGAAAACCGGTTATACATCATTCGTGACTGCGCGTACGATATAAACAATTTCTCTTTAGCGCGCGTTATTGCAACGTAAGCAATGCGGCGTTCTTCCTCCAAGCTCCCATCCTCTACGGAGCGTGAGGAGGGAAAAATTCCGTCCTCGAAGCACACTATAAACACCGCCCGAAACTCCAAACCCTTAACCGAATGTACGGTTGCAAGCTTAACTTTGCCAAGTGATTGTGTGGGTTCGTCGTCTTTCGTAACGCTCAGCATAATGTTTTCTAAGAAATCCGCCAAGGTTAAATTCGGGTTGTCGGAGTATGAGTCCTTTGCATAGCGTATAAATTCCTCAAGATTTTGTACTCTTTCAACGGCTTTTTCGCGAACGTCGTAGGCGAGGGCTGTTTTAGCTTGCTCGGCATAGTATTTTTTAAGTTCGCTCCGTTCTATTACCCACTCGACAAACGCGGGGAGGCTGTCTTCAAGCCTTGTGGTTATATCGGCAATCGTTTGTCTGAACTCGATAATTTGCTGTATTTTGCCGCCGCGGAACGCTTCGGAATACTGTTCGATGTACAAAACGACGTTCATAAACGAGGTTTCGTTCTCGTCGGCAATGGTCTGAATTTTGTCAATCGTGGTTTGCCCTATTCCGCGTATAGGGAAATTAATAATGGCGTTCGCGGCTTGATTGTCATCGAAGTTTGAGAACAGTTTCAAATACGACAGAACCTTTTTAATTTCCTCTCTTTCGAAGAACTTAAACGCGCCTAAAACCTCGTAGGACATACCGTTGCCCGACAGTTTGCGCTCGAAAATGTTGGTATCGGCGGAGCGGCGCACTAAAATTGCAATGTCGCCGGGCGCGTACTGCTCGCGGTTAACCAACTCTTTTATTTTGCCGATAACGAAATCGGTTTCGCCGAAATCGTTTTGCGCCTCGTAGTATGTAACGCACTCGCCTTGCTTGTTATCGGTAAAAAGCTGTTTGTCGCGGCGGTTGTCGTTGTTTACGATTACGCGGTTGGCGCAATCGATAATGTTTTTTGTCGAGCGGTAATTTTGCAGTAGTTTGTGAATTTTCGCGTTAGGGAACGCCTTTTCGAACCCTAAAATATTAGTTATATCCGCGCCTCGCCAGCCGTAAATACTTTGGTCGTCGTCGCCTACGGCAAAGACGTTCCCGTGATATGAGCAAAGCATTTTGGTCAACTCGAACTGCACGCCGTTTGTGTCCTGAAACTCATCCACCATAACGTAGCGGTACAGCTTTGCATAGTATTCGCGCACTTCAGGGCATTGCAAAAACAACTCGCGTGTTTTCAGCAATAAATCGTTAAAATCCATTGCGTTTGCACGGTGTAAACGATGCTCGTACTGTGCGTATACCTTTTGAATTCGTTCGGAGTTCTCGTCGCCGTAATTATCTAAAAAACAATCGGCGGAAATTCCCCTGTTTTTCGCCTCGTCAATCGCGCTTTTTGCCGTCTTTATAAGGTCGCCGGCGTCCTGAATGCGGCAGTCCTCAACGGCTTTGCGGATTTCCCGCAGCGAGTCGCTTTCATCGTAAATTGAAAAAGGACGCTTGTACCCTAATAGGTTGGCATCCTTCATAAGAATTTTGGCGCATAACGCGTGAAATGTTGAAACAGCAACCCGATTGTCCTCGCCGAGGAGCCTTTTAAGCCGTTCGCGCATTTCGTTGGTTGCTTTGTTCGTGAAGGTTACGGCGAGTACCTGATAGTCGTTTACGCCCTTATTCAAAACGAGATATGCGGCACGGTAAGTTAAAACGCGCGTTTTACCGCTGCCTGCGCCTGCGAAAACTAATACGGCACCCTCGGTGTCCGTCATGGCTTCGACTTGCGCCTTATTCAAAGATGAGTAATCTAACATTTGTGTTTTTGGAATTTTCGGGTGTACTATGCGGATTTGCGGACAATTTCCGGTTGAATATTGTCGTTTATGGTTCTGTCGGAAATAATAACTTCGCGAATATCCGTGTCGGAGGGTACAAAATACATGGTTTCAAGAATGCTCTTTTCAACGATTGTTCTTAGTCCTCTCGCTCCGGTTTTGAGCGCGAACGCCTTTTTTGAAATTGCACTGACCGCGCCGTCCGTTACGGTTAAATCGATGCCGTCCATTTTGAACAGTTGCTTGAACTGCGCGACAATTGCGTTCTTCGGTTTGGTTAAAATGTTGCACAATGCCTCCTCGGTTAAGGGGTCAAGCACCGCAACAACGGGTAAACGACCGGCAAATTCGGGAATTAAGCCGTACTTAATAAGGTCGTCGGGCTGTAGGTCGCGCATCAATTCGGAGTATAACCGTTCGGAATTTTCGCCCGATTTCCATCCGAAACCGATGTTTTTATTGCCGTTGCGGCTGTCTACGACCTTATCTAAGCCGACAAACGC
>JAISKW010000129.1 GCA_031260775.1 Christensenellaceae bacterium | reverse complement strand
CGCCCATACGAAGGTTGACGTCGTAGAGGTCGTAGACAGCACCGTAAACGCGCTTTGGCGTCGTGCAACATTCACAACTATAACTACGTTGGTTACGATTATCGCCCTTGCAAGTATCGGCGTGCAGTCGTTAACGGAATTCGCAGTTCCGATTATCGTAGGTCTTGTCTGCGGTGTTTACTCAACCATGTTAATCGCACCGGCATTGTGGGGCACGTTGATACGAGCACAGCAGAATAAAGGGCAGAAAAAGAGCAACGCTAACTTTGCTAAGAGTAAAAGCAAAAAGACGCACGTAAATAAAGTCAGCGCGTAACGGAAAGTATTGAATGTAGTTCTGTCAAAGAATATCGGGTTCTGTCCGGGAGTCGAAAGGGCTGTCGCGCTTGCAAGGCAGGCGAAAAGCGAAAGTTCAAAAGAGCGGATTTATACAAAAGGGCGGCTTATTCATAACGAAACGGTAATAAATGAGTTAAAAAATGAGGGAATTGCTTGCATTGAGGATATAAACGGCTTAGAAAAAGGCGATACGGTTGTAGTTAGGGCGCACGGCGAAACGCGGGAATTTTATGAAGAGGCAGAAAGAAAAGGGTTAATTGTGTACGATGCGACGTGCCCGTTTGTTAAAAAGATTCATAAAATAGCCGAAATCGCGGAAACCTTAATAGTCGTAGGCGACGAAAAGCATACGGAGGTTAAAGGGATTGTCAGCTATGCCGAAAACCGTGCGGTTGTCATAAATTGCGAAGCAAATACCTATACTGTTAAATGCGGAACTTTTCCTTTGAATTACGGAGAAATTTCAAAGCATTTAGGGCAAAAAATTGTGAGTGTTGTTGCACAAACGACACTTCCAAAGGGGAAATATAGCGCAATTTGTGCCGATTTGAGCGAGTTAGAGAGAGAACACAATGTAAAATTTACGTTTTTTTCAACTCAATGCTATAATACACCGTGCCGCTTGCAAGAAGCGGAGGAGCTGTCACAAAGCTATGATTGCGTACTTGTAGTAGGCGATAAGGGCAGTGCGAACACTCAAAACCTGTTGAAAACGGTTTCCGTCAACACCAAAGCGTACCTTGTTCAAACCTTGGACGATGCGGTTAAGGTGAAAGCGGAGATAGGAAATTCAGTAACAAATATTGCCGTAATCGGAGGGGCATCCACCCCGAAGGCTATTGCAACGGAAATTTTTAATAAGATGTCAGAAGACAACAAGAAACCGGTAGAGGGCGAGGTAGAGCTCTCCGCCAACGAAGTAACAGTGGAAACGGAAGCAGTGGATGCTCCCGTTATTTTGGCGAGTGAAGAAACCGCAGTTCAAGCGGCTGAAGAACCTGCAATTGTAACCGAAACCGACGAAATCGGCGGCGGCGCGGACGAAAATGACGGCGTAAAGTCCGGCATTAAGGTGTCGAATATGAAAATCGACAACTTCGCCCGTCTGTATAAGATAGACGAAAACTCGCGCAAGACCATCAAGGACGGTGCAATTTTTGAGGTGACCATCGTTGCCGCCGACGATAAAGGCGTAACGGTATCCTTAGACAACGCGCGTTACGAAAACGGCGCGGCGGGCAAAACCGCCGAGGGTTATATCCCCGCAAGCGAAATGGAAATCGACGGCTCGTACGCTCTTTGCCGCTACATTGTAGGCGCAAAGTTCCGCGCGGTCGTAACATCCTTTACCAACAAGCAAACCATTCTTTCGCGCAGAGAGGCAGAAAAAAGAGCAATCGAAGACGAAAAAATCAAAATCGTTAAGGACGGCAAAGAGTTCGAGTTCGTTTGCACCAACCTCGTAAAACAAGAACCCCGCCGCGACCAAGCCGACGGCGAAAAGAAAGAAGCTAAACCCGAGGGCGAAAAGAAAGATACCTTTGTAATCTCCGGCATCGAGGGACGTTTAGGCTCGTACACGATTTATGTTCCGCGCTCGCAAATCAATATTCGCCCCGTAAGCGAAAAGGAATGCGAGGATTTCTTAGGTAAAAAGCTCCGTTTGGTCAAAATGCCCGAGAAAGAAGGCATCAAAAACGGCAACGGCAAACGCATTACCTGCTCGCAACGCTTGCTTTTAGAGCAAGGCAAAAAAGCCCACGATAAGGTTTTCCGCGAGAATATCGAAAGGCTTTATACCACGGGTCAAGGGCTCGTCGGCAAGGTTGTCGCTATCCAAGACGACAAAGGCGCGCGCATTTTGGTCGACGGCAGAGAGTGCTGGTGCCCGATTAGCGAGGTTACGCATAAGAGATTTAACGTTAAAGTTTCGGACTATCTTGAAGTCGGCGAGGACTACGATTTTGCAATCGTATCGTACGAGTGGGACGTCCGCGACGGCAAAAGACCGCCGGAAGATAAGGTTCGCCTTTCGCGCCGCTATGTAGGCGACACCAACCCCTACGATACCTTCCGTACCGAACACCCCGAGGGCACGGTTGTTGCGATTACCGTCCGCCAAATTATCGAGCAAGGCATCATCTGCGAGATTAACGGCACCGACTGCGACGGGTTCATTTACAGAACCGAAGCAAGCAATATCTACGGCGCAGACCACAAAAAGGTTTTCAACGCCAACGAGGAAACCTTTGCGGTCGTTACGAAATACGACTACTCGAACCCGTTAAAAAAGAGAATTTCCCTTTCGGTTCGCGAGTATATCTTAGGCAAAGAGAAAGAAGACCGTGATTTCGGTAAACTTGCCTCCGACGATATCGTAACCCCCGAAATTTACGACGCGAGGGAGAAAAACCGCGAGGAACGTGAAATCCGTATCAGCGGCAAGTTCAACCGCGACGGCGCGAATAAGTTCGAAAAAGGCAAGGACTTCGCTTCGAAAACCGTTACCCCCAAGCCCGCAAAAGAGGACGTAACCTCAACCGCAAAGCAACCCAAAAAGCAAGGCGGCGGTACTGCAACCTTAGCCGATATCTTAGGGAATATTAACTTAGATAAGTAATTCTTATATTAATAATAAAAGCGCGCTCATAATAGGGCGCGCTTTTTTATTAGTGAAATAGCTCCGCTGTCGCTCGCCGTGAAGTTGGCTCCGCTTTGATAATCCATTAAAGCAAAAGAAAACAAGGCGCGGTGTTGCGCCTTGTTGTGTGCTTATCCTAATATCCGTTTTTATTTCTTTACGGAAAACATTCTCCCGATGAGCTTTTCAAAGGGGAGGGGTTCGGGGAGGGGAATTGCTTTTCTCTGAAAAGCATTCCCCATCCCCGAAAGAATTCACATTAAGAAATATGCCGCTTTTGCGCAGCGGCGAGGAAGCCGACGAAAAGGGGATGCGGCTTGTCGGGACGTGACTTAAACTCGGGGTGGAACTGAACGGCGACGAAGAAGTCCTTATCGGGGATTTCTATAGCCTCAACGATGTGAGGGGTGTTGCCGTCGGCGTCCTTGGAAGCGTTGACAGCGGAGAATACTAATCCGCAAGACTCAAGACGGGTCTTGTAGTCGTCGTTGAACTCAAAACGGTGGCGATGGCGTTCCTTAGTTTCGGTTTCGGAATACAAAGCAGCGAGTTTCGTGTCGGGCGTCGCGGAGAAATCGAACGAGCCGAGGCGCATCGAACCGCCTATTTTGTTCTTTTGAATGTTCTCGTACTGCTCGGGCATCGTGGAAATTACGTTGTTTGCACCGTTGGGTGCGAACTCAACGCTGTTCGCGTCGGGAATGCCGGCAACGTTGCGTGCGAACTCGATTGTAGCAACCTGCATACCGAGGCATAGACCGAGGTAAGGGATGTTGTTTTCGCGCGCATATTTAGCGGCGAGGATTTTGCCCTCAATGCCCGTGTTTCCGAAACCGCCGGGGACGAGAATGCCGTCGAAACCGTTGAGTTTTTCGGAGATGTTATCCTCGGTGAACTCGGCGCAGTCTAAGCGGACGGGAGTGTTTTTGTTGTCGTCACCGACAATACGAACGCCGAGTTGACCTTCGGCATGCTTGAGGGATTCGTAGATAGAAATGTAGGAGTCGTCGTACATATACTTGCCGACGATTGCAATTTTGAGCGAGTCTTTAATGTCCTTGCAGCGGGCGACGTTCTCGAGCATCTTGAGCCAGTTTGTGAGGTCGGGTTTCGGCGCGGTTATATTCAACTCACGCTTAACAATAGAGTCTAAGCCCTGTGCGTTAAAAAGAATGGGTGCTTGGTAAATCCCGAGCGAAACGTTGGGGTTTTCGATGATGCAATCGGGCTTCATTCGGCAGAACATCGCAAGCTTGTCCTTTACTTCCTTTGAAAGAAGCGGCTTTTTCTTGTAGGGTTTGTCGATACGTGCGATTAGAATGTTGGGCTCAAGCCCCATTGAATGCAAAAGCCCCACGGACTGCTGCGCAGGCTTGGTTTTGAACTCGTTTGAGAAGTCCAAATACGGAATGAGGGCGACGTGGATATAAAGGCAATTATCCTTGCCTACAGGCGTCCAGTCGGCGTACCACGGCTTGTAGGAGGGGTGAACGCGTCCGTCGCCGCAGTCGCTCATGGGTTTGTCGCGCAGTTCGTCGTTTTTGCGTTTGCGGTCGTCGCTCGGTTGGTAGTAAGGGAAGTTGCGGATAGCCTCGATGAACATAGTGCCCTCGGGGTCGCCCACCGTGCCGCCTATTTCGATAATGGCGACGTCGGGGTTTTGCGAGACGGCGTTGTCGATAATAAAATCGCAAAGCAAGTCGCGGCAATGCGGAATGAGCTGTACGGTTTTGCCGAGGTAAATGCCGTCGCGCTCGTATTGAAGCACGGTTTCGTAGAGTTTTCCGCTTGAAACAGAGGCTGTTTTCTTAAGACGGATGTCGATAAAACGCTCGTAATGTCCGAGGTCGAGGTCGGTTTCGGCACCGTCATCGGTAACAAAAACCTCCCCGTGTTCTTTGGGATTCATCGTGCCGGGGTCAACGTTCAAATAAGGGTCTAACTTTTGTACCGAAACCGTCAACCCGCTTTCGGTCAACAGCCTCCCAAGAGATGCCGCCGTAATGCCCTTCCCGAGGCCACTAACAACGCCGCCCGTTACGAAAATAAATTTAGTCATAACGTTATTAAATTATACAGTACCAACCGCCTTTCGCAAAGAGTGGTTTTTGTTTTCGGGAGGGGAAAACAAGTTAGCAAAGAGTGGTTTTTGTTTTTGGGAGGGGAAAAACAAGTTAGCAATGTGACTTGCCATAGTCAGCGTTACCGCGGGGCGATGAACCGCAGTTCGCCCGGCTTGTGCCGTAACGCTGACTCCGGCATATACAGTAACGATAAACCGACAAAATTGCACGCTGATTGTACTTCCTCTTTTCGGATTTTTCAGCAACTGACAAAATTTTCCAATTGCTGAAAATCGCTATTTGCATATAAAGTAAAATCATTTATAATATTGTTAGCCCGTTGAAAAAACGGCGTGAACGTCGGCGGAATGCGTCGGTTCGTGCGGTAAAAACAACTCTTAAAACCCGCCTGAATCACAATTCATACAGAGAAAATATCATTATTTGTCGGAAACCGAACCCCGATAAATTTTGGTGTTATAGTAAGCAAGTAAAAACACGGAGGCCTTAGTCCATTGAGAGGTCGGGGTCTGCGTTTGAAAAAATAACAACAGAAATGATACATAAAATACTTGTCATATCCAACTATCAACCGGTCTATTCTTCGTATGAAGGACTGCTGTTCGATACGGAGGAATACGTGTCGTCCGCAATGCGGAAGGCGGCAAAAGTACCGTATTCGGCGGTGATATACGACGCCGGTTATGCCTCGGGTGAGTGTAGCGGATTTATGGAGTTTCTGAACGAATATATGCCGCATATACCGGTCGTAATAATATCGAACGACGAGGCAAAAAGGGATTATTATAAGGGGATAGGCGCATCGCTTGTGTACTTTGCCGAACAATTTACGAAAATGCACATGGAGGAAATCGGCAGTCTTTTAACGAAATTCCTTTCTCTTGTCACAAGCCCGCCGGCAGCGGCAGCCGAGGTGGCGGCGGCGAAGCAGGTAACGTCACTTCCTCTGCAAGAAAGTAACGATTTTCGTAAAAACACAATGAAAGCGGTTGCCGATATCTTGCTTCAAATCGGCATTACTCCGAACATAAAAGGCTTTCATTTTATCCGCGAAGCAATAGTGATCGCGCAGGAAAATCCGCAGATTCTCAACCGAATCACCAACGAATTGTATCCCAAAGTGGCAAAATTGTTCGATTCAACTGCCGACAGGGTCGAAAGGGCAATCCGTCATTCGATAGAGGTCGCGTGGCAAAAAGGCAAAATAAACAACCTGAATGCCCTCTACGGTATAAGGTTGTTTAACAAGTGCGAAAAGCCCTCGAACGGCGAAATTATCGCGCTCCTTTGCGACAAAATGCTGATGGAAACCGTCCTCTAATACTGTTTCATTTCCGATTGGTTGTTAGACAATACCGTTTAATAGACAATATTTATCCCGTTAATTGTCACGAAAGCCTCCTCGTCAAGTTGAAGTGTTTCCGCAAACTTTTGCGTTTAAGGTTGCGCATACTAATTTCGTGAAAGGTTTCAAAAACAAAGGTCTTTTTGCACGCTTAATAGCCCCTCTTATGCTCGCAGTGATGTGTGGCGGGTGCTTTTGCGCTTCGGTTTTTTCGTGTAACAGAGGCAACGCGGAGGCGAAAGAGGAAGTTAAAACGGCTGAGGAGAACAAGATTTATCATATTTTCTTCCATAGTTTAATTTTGGACGAGGAAAAGGCGTTCAAATCAAAAAAATCCGAAGGGTACAATTATTGGATGACTACGCGCTCCGAATTCAATGCAATTTTGGTGGGATTATACAAAAACGACTTCGTTTTAGTGGACATCGAAAGCCTTGTAAGCTTTACAAAAGACGGCAGAACTGTTATACATTCGGCTTCGCTTCCAAAAGGTAAGAAACCGCTTGTAATATCGTTTGACGACGTGAATTATTACGAATATATGAAAAACGACGGTTTTGCCTCGCGTTTGTGCGTTGACGCGCTCGGGAGGGTCTATGCGGCGGTAAAAACGGGCAATTCCGAAATTAAGGATTACGAGGGCGACCACATACCTATACTTGAAACTTTTATTCAAAATCACCCCGATTTTTCGTGGAATGGCGGGCGCGGAGTGCTTGCCGTAACGGGATACGAGGGGCTACTCGGCTACCGCAACCCCGTTGAGGCAAAAGCCGTATGCGACGCACTCAAGAAAAAAGGATACAAATTTGCCTCGCACAGCTATACGCATACGCAGAAATTTAAGGACAACAGCATTACGGTCGAACGCTTGACAGAAGAACTTGACAGGTGGGAAAATGATATAGGAAGCGTATGCGGCTCAACGCAGATTTTTATATCGCCGTTCGGTATGCACCTCAAAGAAAACGACAGAAGATTCAAGCTTTTACTCTCGCGCGGATACCGCATTTACTGCCCCGTCGATTCGAAAATGCCGACATATTACGGCGCGGGATTTATGATTCAAGGCAGAATGTCGCTTGACGGGTTAACGCTCCTAAAATACTATAACCGCGTGCAAACGAATCTTGGATTAGAAGCATCTTTAATAACCTCATCAAACCGTCCGCCGATTAACTGACAAAGACAAGGTTCCGACGGGTTTACAGAAAATTTAATGTCCGTTGAGAATAAACGAATTTACGGAAAATTTTAATGTCCGCCGAGAACAAACTAAAACAAGGCGCGTAGTTGCGCCTTGTTGTGTATTACTCAAAAACTTCGTTCTGATTTCTTTCACTAAACACACCTCCACGCAAAAAACATCTTCACCTAAAGCAAAAGTCCGTCTTGCATAACAAGAACGCGGTCGGAGAGGGCGGCGAGCTGGTTGTTGTGTGTAACCTGAATGACGGTGGTGTTGAACTCAACGTTGATGTTGCGGAGGAGCTGAGTGATGTTCTCGGCGTTTTTGCTGTCAAGGTTGCCGGTGGGCTCATCGAGGAAAATGATTTCGGGGGAGAAAATTAACCCCCGGGCAATAGCGGCGCGCTGTTGCTCGCCGCCGGAGAGTTCGGACGGGAGCTTGTTCAAAAACGATTCAAGACCTAAATACGATACGAGTTTGTCTCCGCGCGAGGAAAAATCGGCGGCTTTTTTACCGGCAAGGGTAACGGGGAGGTAAATGTTTTCTTTGAGAGTTAAGTAGGGTGCGAGGT
>JAISKW010000079.1 GCA_031260775.1 Christensenellaceae bacterium | reverse complement strand
CTTCTCGATACCGACGGACAGCACATAATGCCAGCACTCGTCCATAACGCGTACAACGGCTACTCCGCCGTCCGCGATGCCGTTGACCAACTTGGAATTCGGATTAAAAGCGACGTTCTCGCCGCTTAAGTATTCGGTTTCGATAGCAAAGCCCGTCGCCTCGGAGTACTGATTGAGCCACGCGCACAAGAATTGCATCGCCATTTTGGAAGTGCCTTCCTTGCCGAGCAGCCCCCGTTCGCCGTAGGTATCTAACGTATACAACGATACGAACTTCGGGATATCGGGCTGAATCTCCTCACGGTCAAACAAATACGCAATCGCGTTCAGCACGCTTGTCGGCGCGCAATCGTATTCCGTAATTTGATAATTCAGCGGCGTTTTCATTTCCTCTATAGTTTATTTGAAATCTCCAAAAACGCATAAAGCCGACTACGGAATAGTTTTAACCGCGCTTTCTTCACGGTCAGTCCGCTCCGTTATATCCCTCTGATTCTTGAGCATTTCACGCGGACGATATTTATAATATAATAACTGTATATGCGCGCGCGAAAATTAAAAGTTACAGTAGGCACGAAGGCAAGCATAATTGCCGTGCTCTTATTTGTTATAGGCTTCTCGCTACTATTGACGTCCTGCAAAAAAGATGAGGGGGGTGAAGAAACTGTCGGCATTACCGCCGCCTATATCGTAAACAAAGCGTCGGGCAGCAGCAGCTCGGTTTCGACAATCTCTTCAACGACATACAACAAGGCCGACTACATAGTGCTTGTCCTCTTAACCGACGGCTCGCAAGCGGAGGCTGATACTTATGAATTCCCCGACGTTTTGGATTCCGCCGGAGAAAAGGAAGTGCCCTACTCCTACCGTGACCTTTCGGGCATCGTCCGCTTTACCGCATTGGTAACCGGCGGCGGTACTCCCGGCGACGGCGTAGTGGAAGCTCCCAACGAACAGCAAGTTAACTCCGACGAATTCACCGCGGTACTTATCAACGGCGGAAAGGAATATAAAATTACAAAATACGACGGCACAAACACCGTAGTCACAGTCCCTTCGGAAATCAACGGCAAGCCGGTTACCTCAATCGGCGTTGTTGAAAAGGATAAAAACCTGCACGTTTTTAAGTACTACCGCTTTGTTACGGAGCTGACTCTCCCCTCAACGCTTAAGGAAATCGACGACGAAGCTTTCCTTAATATGGTGAGTTTGACCTCTCTTACCGTGCCGGAGGGCGTTACGCGCATAAGCTATCAGGCGTTTGCAGGCTGCACCGAGCTGAAAACAATTACCCTTCCCTCCACGCTTGAAAGAATCGAAATCCGCGCCTTTACAAATTGCAAAAAATTAAACGGCGTAACCTTGCCGCAAAACTTGGTTCTGATTGACGAAGAAGCCTTTTCGAACTGCATCTCGCTTACTTCCATAGTAATTCCTAACAAGTTAGGCACGGTTGACGTAAAGCCCAAGGGGATTTACGACGACGAGTTAGGCATTAACCACGGGGTCGGCTACGACGCTTTGGGACAAAAGGCGTTCGAGGGCTGCACGAAGCTTGCGAGCATTACCCTTTCGGAAAATATCACGATTTTACACAAATATACGTTCAATAAATGCACGGCTCTGACGAGTATCGTCATTCCCGAAAATGTCGAAAGCTTTTCCGACGGGTTGTTCTATCAGGCGGCAAGCCTTAGCAGTATCACTTTCTTGGGCGACAAGATTAAAGTTATCCCCGAATTTGCGTTCCACCGTACGGGGTTTGTCACATTTACACTGCCCGAAAATATCGTAAAGGTAGACGACAGAGCCTTCTACGGTACGACGACGCTTGAAACCTTTGTTCTTAACGTCAAGCTTGAGGAAATCGCTCTCGAAGCGTTCTTAGGCTGCAGCAGTCTTACGCAATTTGTCGCAAACGACAACGAAAACGGGTTCTTTACGTTAAACGGCGCGTTGTATCAAAACAATACTCTCGCGGCGTATCCCGCCGCTAAAACCGACGAAACCTACACAAACCCCGCGGGTATTACCGAAATAGGTATTGCCGCTTTCGAGGACTCGCAATTTTTGAAGCACGTCACCCTTACGGCGTCGGTCACGACGGTTAACGATAAGGCGTTTTTGAACGCTTCGGCTCTTGAAACGGTTAATATTTTAGGAGCAATAACCTCGCTTAACGCGCAGATTTTCGAAAAATGCGCAAAGTTGACGAGCGTCAGCTTCCCGACAAGCGTTAAGGAAGTGCGAATGAGAGCTTTTTCGGGCTGCACCGCGCTTAAGGCGGTTGCGTTGCATGAGGGCATTACCTATATCGGCGGCTTAGCTTTCGAAAACAGCGGAATCGAAACGCTCACTATCCCCGAGTCGGTAACGGAAATAGGCGCGTATGCGTTCAAGGGTTGCGATTCTTTAACCGGTATTTACTTCCCCTACCCCGAGGGAGAAGGTCGCGCGCCGCTCCTCGGCTTGGGCTTCCCGTACGAAAAAAGCGTTTGGGCTAATTAAAATACCCGACAATAAGGTGCGGACAATCAACCTATAGTTTTTGTCACCCTGCGCGTGAGGGGCGGTGTCCACTCCCTTTATGTGCGAATTCTGCGGCTTCGCGCAGAATGACAAAACGGTTGTCCTCGCCCGTTAATAAAATGCAAAGGAAATTAAAACTGTTCTTTTTGCCGTTTTTTGCGGCAATATTCATCTTTGCGGCAGCGCTGCTTGTTTCTTGCGGCGGAGCGGCAAGCGACGGAGG
>JAISKW010000055.1 GCA_031260775.1 Christensenellaceae bacterium | reverse complement strand
GGTGTAGCGCAGTTTGGTAGCGCGCTTGGTTCGGGACCAAGAGGCCGTGGGTTCGAATCCCGCCACCTCGACCACAATCGGGGCTAACGTATGTCTGTCAAAAGACAATACGCAGCCCCTTTTTTCTTGCCCTTTTCAGGGCTTTTTTGTATTACTCTATTGTGCTCAACCTTATCAAACCTAAAACAAGCGGATTGTCCGCTAAAACCCCTATAAACGAACAAAAGGAAAGTAAAATGCTTTCCTCGAATTCGCCCCGGTGTTCTTATGCCGGGAATTTGGTGGAGGTGAGGAGAGTCGAACTCCTGTCCTTAATGCTAACAAGGTAACTTTCTACACGTTTAGATAATCGTTATTTCCGGCGTTCACGCGCCGCTCGTCGGGGACGGGGATTATCTCCCGCCGCTCCCTACAAGACAAGATTTTTATGCGGACTAATCCGCACCGCTTCCTTTCTGCTTCTTGACGGAGAAAAGGGTTGCTCTCCTTTCGTATCGCCCTGCGGTAACTTAGAGTTCGCCACCGCAATGCGTCCAAGGGCTATGCCGCTTGAAGTTGTAAATTTCCTTCGAAGGAATAGTTGTCTACTTCTTTATCAGTTAATTTGTTTTGCGCCGTTTTTAGGAGGTAACGCGCCTCCGCGTGCTTATTACCCCTCTCACACCAAGTCGAAAACCGGTTCACCCCCGTATCCTGAAAGCGGTATCTAAGATTATACTATGCAAACTAAATATTGCAATGTGCTTTTTGGGGAAACAAATTTTTGCTCCGCCACGCGGCAAATATCGGATTTTTCGTCCATATCCGCTTTATGTTACATTAGTTTCGCTTTTCAATAGGAATTCAAGCAAAAATTGCGTTAATCGCTTTCTTTTCGCTGTCAGTTAAGGGCGCAAGTCGGGCGGAGGCGAGGTTTTCGTCAAGTTGGCTTAGGCGTGATGCGCCGACTATTACTGAGGTCACGGTTTTATTCGATAAGAGCCACAGCAGTGCGAGTTGGGCGGTAGTTACGCCGCGCGCTTTTGCAAGAGCGGCTAACTTTACGACCTTTCCGCTATGCTCCGAAACGCGCTCCATCGGCAAAAAATTGCTCGTATTTACCCTCGAATCGACGGGAATTCCTCTCAAATATCTATCCGTCAGTATGCCTTGCGCAAGCGGACTGAACGGGATACATCCTAAACCTAATTCATCCAATGCATCCGTTAAGCCGCTCTCGATGCCGCGGTTAAGGAGGTTATAGCACGGCTGATGTATGATGAACGGCGTATTCAGCCGCTTGAATTCGTTATAAATTGCCCTCGTATCGGCGGCGTTATAGTTCGAAATGCCGATATACAACGCTTTACCCTGCCTAACAATCAAGTCTAACGCGGCGGCGGTTTCCGCGATAGGTGTTTGGGTATCGCGCCGATGATGATAAAAAATGTCAACATAGTCAAGCCCCATTCGTGCTAAGCTTTGGTCTAAACTTGCGACAAGATACTTTTTACTTCCGCCGTCGCCGTAAGGCCCTTGCCACATATAGTACCCGGCTTTTGTTGAAATTATTAACTCGTCGCGGTGGGTAATTAAATCGTTTTTGAGGATTTTGCCGAAGTTTTGCTCCGCCGCGCCGGCTATGGGGCCGTAGTTGTTTGCAAGGTCAAAGTGCGTGACGCCGCCGTTAAATGCGGATAAAATAATATCCCGCATAACGGACGGGTCGGCGGCATCGCCGAAGTTGTGCCAAAGCCCGAGCGAAATGAGCGGCAATTTCAGTCCGCTGTTGCCGACGGTTTTGTACTGCATTAAATCGTAATTTGGTTTGATTGTCATATTATCTGTTTCAAAAGCGAAAAGTCTTTAATTTGGATATTCGCTTTCGCGTATTGTAAATTATAAGCGATTGCATAAAAACCGCCGGCAATTGCGGCATCTATGCCTGCCGCCGCATCCTCAACAACCGCGCTGTCTTTGGGCGAAACGGCAAGCCTTTCGGCGGC
Organism: Christensenellaceae bacterium; assembly: GCA_031260775.1. Lineage (GTDB taxonomy): Bacteria > Bacillota > Clostridia > Christensenellales > DTU072 > JAISKW01. The sequence continues at coordinate 11,804 of JAISKW010000055.1, read as the reverse complement.
TTTCAAAAACACCTCGGGGTCGGGCTTTGAGTTTATCAGACCGTTGCCGTCCGACACGGCATCGAAGTATTTTTCAAGGTCGGTGCGCTCCAAAATATACGGCGCGTTTTTGCTGACCGAACCTAAACCTATTTTTATTCCGCGCGCTTTCAGAAACCTAAGCGTTCCACGAACCTCATTTGTCACATCGTCGGGCGTCATTTTCGATAGATATTCGCGGTAAAGCGTATTTTTCGTTTCGGCAAAGGCTTGCTTTTCGGAAGCGGAATATTCCTTTTTGCCTAGGCTTAGGACGATTTCTAAACTCGTCATACGGCTGACACCCTTTAACCGTTCGTTCACTTTTTCGTCAAAGGTCGTAATGCCGAGGCTCTCGGCAAGCGATTTCCACGCTAAGTAGTGGAATTTATCAGTATGCACCAAAACGCCGTCTAAATCAAAAATAAGCGCGCTAAACTTCATAAATAATACCTCCGTTTACTTTAATTTGTCTGCCACAGTCAATCTTAATTTTTTTACAGTATACCCTTAAAACAACCGCCTTTTTACCGTTGTTTTGTATGGTTACGCCGTCCTTTTTTACACTTACGGTGACCGTTTGTCCTTTTACGGTTACCGAAAACTTGTATCCTTGCCAAATTTCGGGAAGCGAAGGCTCGATTGAAACGGTCATCCTATCGCTTTTTAGCCCTCCGAATCCGTAGACGATATTTAACCACGCGCTCGCGATGCTCGTTACATGCAAGCCTTCACGAGTATTTCGGTTGTAATCGTCCAAATCCATTCGGGTGGCGAAAGCGAAGAAATTTGCCGCTTCGGCAGTTTTGCCTAAATCGGCGGCAATTACCGAATGCACGGAGGGCGATAACGACGACTCGTGAATACACCGCGGCTCGTAATATTCGTAGTTTGCAAGCAGTTGTTCTTTCGAAAAGTCCTGCGGATACAGGAACATAAACATCAAAACATCCGCTTGTTTAATCATATCGTTGCGGTAAATGCGGTCGTAACTCCAATGGTAATATAGCGGAAAATCCGTATCGGGTATGGCGTCAACATCGATATGCGGAAGCTTGAAAAAGCCGTCATGCTGCTCGAACAGTTTTGTCTTTGGGCTGTACAAAATAAGCATTTTGTCGGCACAAGCCTTGAAATTTGATAGTTCTTCGGGAGATAGGCTCATTCTTGCCGCAAACTCCGCGTACTCTTGCGGTTTGCTTTTTTTGAAATCCTTAAGCACGCTCAGAGTATATGCAAACGACTTTTTTGCCATAAAGTTCGTATAGCAATTTTGATTTACCATTATTTGGAACTCGTCGGGCCCCATAACGCCGTAAAAACCGAACCTCGTATTATCCTGATTCCACTGTCCGCGCGTTGCCAGAAATCGGGAAATTTCCACAAGCATTTCCGCGCCGTAAGCATACAAAAACTTGGTGTCGCCCGTGACCTTTATGAAGTGCTCTATGCCGTACGCCACGGCGGTACTCGGCTGGAACTGCGTGCTTGCATGCTGCCATAAATCGCACGCCTCGTTGCCGTTTAGGGTCGCAATAGGATAGCAAGCCCCCTGACAATCTAACATCTTCGCCCGCTCTTTTGCCTGCCGTAAAGTATTATAACGGAACAACAAAAGGTCCTTTGCCGCTTTTACATTATTGAATAAATAGAACGGCAAACAGCAGGTTTCGGTATCCCAAAACGCGTGTCCGCTGTACGCCTCACCGGTCAAGCCCTTAGCCCCGATGTTGTCTTTAGGGTCACGGCCTTGATAGGTTTGCTGCAACTGAAACAGGCAAAACCTTATGCCCTGTTGGTCTTCGGGGCTGCCGTCAATTTCGATGTCCGACTCATCCCAAAACCGTGCCCAATAAGCTTTGTTCTTTTCTAAATCGATATCAAAATTGCCCTTTTTTGCCAAGGCTCGGGCTTGCTCTAATTCCTTTAAGCCGTCGCCGTCCGCAACCTTTTCGGCGATATTTGCAACGCTTCTTGTGATAATAACGGGGGTGTTTCTCTGTAAATCAATTTTCAAAACGGCAGTTGCAAGGCGCGGTGTGTTCGAAATTTCGACTTCGCAATCTCTTGAAACGGAAAAACTCAGCGCACTCGAAACGCGTTGATTAGTAGTTAAAGTCTTTGCCGAAATACCGAACGAATTTTGTCCTTTAATAAATTCTTCTTGAGTAAAATAGCAATCCGCGCCCCAATGCAAAATGTTAAAGTCAAGTGAAAGCGAAACCTCTGCGGTAATGTCTTTGTCCGCTTCAAGCGTAATGCTTTGATAACCGCGCTCCTTTTCGGACATTGACAAAAACCGTTCGAATTTTACTTTTATCTCGGCGCAATCCGCTTTCCAAACGAACTCACGGGTGAGTAAGCCAGATTTGAAGTCTAATGTACGCTTGAACCCCTCAATATCATTTTTTGCTACGTCTAAAGTTTCGCCGCCGATTACAATTGCGGTTTTAAGCCAGTTTACGGAGTTAACCATAAAGTGTCCGCGCTTGATAATGCCCTTGTACGCGGTTTCATTAACGGTTTTTGAGTTTTCGTAAATTCCGTTGAAATATGTACCGACAAGCGTTTGCGCCGAAACGCCCTCCTCGATAAAACCGCGAACGCCGCTGTACTCGTTTGCAAGCGAAAAAACCGACTCCGAAACCTGGTTTCGTTCGGGGTTATACCCCTCCTCGATAATACTCCACGGGTCTACCTTATAATACTTGATAGGTGTTTTTGCCATTATTCTTTAATGCCGCTCGAAACGGCGTTTGCCGTAATTTGCCGCTGGAACAGCGCGAACAGCACTATTTGCGGCAAAATGGATATGGTTAAAACCATAAGGAGTCTGTCCGGCCCGAAGCCCATAACCGTACCCATTGTGGCTTGTAAATTGTATATTTTGACCATCACGGTCATCAGCGAATCGTCTTGCAAAATGAGGTAGGGCAAGAGGAAATCCGACCACGCCGCCGTCATTGTAAAAATCGCAACAACCCCGATTATCGGGCGCGAAAGGGGCACAACAACCTTAAAAAACATTCCGAGCTTCGAACAACCGTCAATCCTTGCCGCTTCGAACAACGCTTTCGGGAGCGACTCGAAATAATTTTTGAACATTATCAAATAGAATGCATTCGCGCCGAAAATCAGCCACAGCGGCGCGTAGCCGGTAAGCCATTCGGCAGCCCCGTCGAACAAGAGCCTCACATTCATAATCTCTTTGTAGAGCGGAACAATTGAAGCAATCGCGGGTATCATATAGCCGAGCATTACCAAGGCGAAAAAGAATTTGTGCCCCTTAGGTTTAATTATGGCAAACGCGTACGCAAGCAACCCGTTAAAAACTACCGAACATAGCACCGCGCCGACAACTACAATTAAGGTGTTTACAAAATATTTTCCGAAGTCAATCGCCTTCCAAACCTCGGCGATTTTTGCAATTGAAAACATCTCGGGGAAAAGGTGGTACGGCGTGCTTTCCAACTCCGAAGCGTCCTTGAAACCCGAAATAAACAGCCATAGCGGCGGTATTAAAGCCGTGAGCACGGCAATGAATAAAATTGCGAGTATAACAATATAAACAACCTTAAAAACCGGCTTTTTGTAGTCCGAGAAGTTCAAAATGCCGCCCGTTTTTGTACGGAGTCTGTTTATTTGCATTTTTTCACCGCCTTTACGATTCCGTTTTTAATTTTGCCGAGGAAGTTCGTTATGCCCTTCGGTTTAAGATAAACAACCGTCAAAACAATAATAATCAGCGATAAAATTACGCCGACCGCAGCAGACGCGGACGCGTCGCCCATTTCGAACGCGTATTGATAACTAAGTAGTAAAAGCGATACCGACGCTCCGTTCGGCCCTCCGCCGCCCGTCATTACGAGCGGCTCGTAGAATATTTGAAAAATCGAAATTATTTGGAGGATAAACAGCATTTTTACCGTCGGCCAAATATGCGGTAAGGTCACATATCTGATGCGCTGCAGAGCATTTGCGCCGTCAATCCGCGCCGCCTCGTACTGCGCGTCACCGATATTTTGAAGCGCAGACAGGTATATTAACGCCGTTGCTCCCGCGCCTTTCCAAGTCATAGTTATAACGATAAGCGGAATAACCATTTCTTGACTGCTCAAAAACGACGACGGCGCGATACCGAAAACGCCGAGCAGGACATTCATTACCGCTCCCGGGTTCGGGTTAAAAATGTATGTCCACATAATAACCACCGCTATACCCGAAATGATTGCGGGGAAGTAGATTCCCACGCGGAAAAGACCCTTGAAATGGACGACCTCGCTTAGAAACAAACCAAGGACTATGGGTACCAAAAAGCCTATTATTACCGACCAAAACGCGTATTTGAACGTGTTTGTTAAGGCTTTCCAAAAAATAGGGTTGTCCATTACGCGGATATAGTTATCGAACCCTACAAACCCCGAACCGGTAAAACCTACAGTTTCTTGAAAAGATAATTTAATGTTTGTAATAAGCGGAATCCACACGAAAAAGGCGAAAAGAATAATCCCGGGAAGCATAATAAGCCAGCCGCCCCAATTCTTTTTGACGGTTGTTAACGCCTTGTAACTCAACGCGGAACGGTCGATAAGCTTTTCGGATGCCTCCTCCTTTTTCATAAATCAGACTATTTTAATTTGTCCAAAACAGTTTGGAATTGCCCGTTTGCCGTAGTCAAAAGTGCTTGCGGATTAGCCGTTGCCGGGTGTGACAAGACCTCCTGAATAGCGTTATCCAAATATCCGTACATTTCTTGACAATAATACGGTTCCTCCGCCTTTTTAATAGTGCCGATAGTGCTAAAGAAGTCTTTGTAGTAGTCCATATTCACATTTACGAACTGCGCCTCCAAAGCGTTTGCATAGGTCAAATACTCCTCGTTGACCCACGGCTTTATTGTGGGCAGAATCGGCATACCTTTACTTTGCGCTAAACGGTTACCGTCCTCCATTGCACGTGTCGAAACCTCGTCAACCTCGGGAGAGCGACCCATATATTTCAAAAACAGCATCGCGCCCTTAATTTGCTCTTTACTTGCCTTTGACGAAAAAACATAAGGCGTGCCGCCGTACAGAGCGTTTTGCGAAACTCCGTCGCCGGTCGGCATCGGCACGAACGCGATATCGTCCTTATTAAAATTGTAATTCGTTACGGGCAGGGATAAAGCGTCGCTCCCCGCAATCGCCATTGCCACGGTTTTTGAGCCGATATTCCTGTACCAATCCATATATGAATTTGAGCTTGCGCTCGAAATTAAGTCGTTTTGGCGCATATCAAGTATCCAATTTAAGGCGTCAACCGCGCCTTTGGAGTTCAATGCTGACTTCCACTTGCCGCCGTCGTTAACCTGCAACGCGCTCGCACCGAAGTTCCACGCCATATTCGAAAACTGCCAGCCGCCGTTTTTGTTTGCCGAAAGAATTACCATTCCGTAGGTATTCTCGTATTCGGCAACGACGAGTTCCGAAACCCGTTTTACATCGGCAAAGGTTGTGGGGTAGAGCGGCGCGCCGTCATTATCGTACAAAATGTATTTCCCGTCGGCTCCCTTGTCTATTTCGCCTAATTCGTAGAACATTTCAAGGTTCAAAAACAAGCCCAACCCGTAGCCGTCACGCGGAATGCCGTACACTCTGCCGTCGGAGGTAACCGCCTCGCGCATAGTCGTATCCATTTTGTCGTACCAACCGAATTCGTGCAAAAGGTCGGTAATATCGGCAATGTACTTTGAGGTGATGAGCTTTTGCGGCTCGGTAAAATAGGTTTGGAAAACCGTGGGTAGCTGCCCCGACTCGGCTTTTGCCGTTACGGTATCGGGCGAGTAGGTGTACGCCGCCGGCTTAATTTCGTACTCGGGATAGTCCGCTTCAAACGAAGCTTTCCACTTATTAAACACCTCGATGTCGGCTTTTTGCGACGCCTCGGGCCACATACCGACGGTTATTACCACCTTGTCACCGCTTTTTTTGCACGCCGCAAACACGGCAAGGCACATCGTCAACAGCAATGTACACGCGACGGAAATCAATATTTTCTTTTTCATTTCGCCTCCTAAACGGAATTATTCCTATACTTAAATTATAAACGTGTGCGAAAGGGGGCTCAATCTAAATAATCTGCTTTAATGTTGTTTTTACTGCACAAAACACGCTACAATCTGTATGTGTACAAAAAGTACAAGCGGATAATATACTTAAACATAATGCTCAACACGGTATTAATAGCAGTAACTGTCGCCGCCGTGTCGTTCTATATTATCGCAAACAATATGTTCCGCTCCTTTTCGCAAAACGCCGCGCGCGAAACCGAACGCGCCGTTAAGGACTGCAATCTTTATATCGACTCCGTCGCCGCTTATGCAAAAAGTATGGCGAATAACGATGTGTTTTTTGAATCAATTACCGAAAAGAACGACGTAAACATAATTCACCGTTTAGATTACCTTTGCTCGTACTCCCTAAAAATTGACGGCGCGGTGTTTTACACGATTGACGGGGAAGTGTACACCTCCTCGAGCGTTTCAGGCGCGCCCGAACTTTTAAGACTGACCGCCGTACCCGGTATAAGCGAATTCATAACCTCGGAGGAAACCGCATTCGTTTCGCTGAGAACCCGGGCAATCGCAAGCATTTACAACAATATTCCGTATTCGCAAGAAAACGGAATCGTTACTGCAATAGTAAAAGTTATACGGGACGGCACTCTTTACGGCTACTTATTTTGCGACGTTGCCCCCGCCGCGCTTTACGAAAAAACGAACCAAACGGCGTTTATTACCCTCGAAAACGGCTATTTCAAATACCCCGGGAGCGATGCCGATGTTCACTATTTAGAGGATTTAGGTTCCCAAAACTCGCCTTTCCGCTCCCGTGACAGGCGTGCTTTGATTTCGCCGTCAGAATTTATCAGTTCTGCAAAATTGGTTTTACTTTTTCCCGTCGCGCAATACCGGCGCAGCGTTGCAATACTCGGCGTAATCATTTTTTCGGTAACGCTCGTTCTGTTAATGGCCGCGCACTTTTTCGCCTCCAAAACCTCCGCAAAAACCGTCGGACGGTTAGAAGCCTTAACCCGTAAAATTTCGGGCGACATTGTAACCTAATATCGTTTTTTAATTCTTACCCGGGCAAGCGTTCCTTTGCCTAACTCCGATTCAATCGTAACGCCGTAGCCCTCGCCGTACTCGAGACGGATGCGCTCGTTTACGTTTTTCAAACCGTAGCCGCTGACCAAGCTTTCGTTCTTTTTCGAAAGCTCATTTACATCGAGCCCCACGCCGTTATCTTGAATTTCAAAAAGTAAATCATCCCCGTCTGCATAAGCCGAAATTTTCAGTTCGCCCATCCTCTCCATAGGCGATAGTCCGTGCTTAATGGCGTTTTCAACAATCGGCTGCACGATTAACTTCAATGTGGAGTAATCTAAAATATTTTCGTCAATGTCATAAGAAACGGTGAACTTTTCGGGGAAGCGGATTTTGTCAATTGAAATAAAGGTTTTTACAATTTCAATTTCGTCATGCACGGTTACGAATTTATCGCCCTTATGCAGACTTGTCCTAAAAAACCGCGCAAGTCCGATTGATAACTTTTCAATATCCGCTTGCTCTCTCTTTTTTGCCATCCAAGCGATAGCGTCAAGCGTGTTGTACAAGATGTGCGGATTAATTTGTATTTGCAAAGCGTCCAACTCCAATTTGCGTTGAGTTTCCAAGTCCTCGCGCTGTTTTTCAATAAGGTCTAAAATCCTGACGGTCATTTCCTCGTAGCTTGTGCCTAACTGGTCGATTTCGTCACCGCCGTGCGCAACCGCACCCTTTTGCGGATTTTTAATAAACTCATGAATATTGTTATTAAGTTCGTTGATAGGCGCGGAAATTTTCCTGCCGCGCCTGACCGATACAAGTATCCCGACAATAATTGCTGGGAGCATAAACCCTGATAGAATGAGCATCGCTCTTGTGGAGTTTTCGTAAACAATATCCGCGTCAAGTACGCTTATTACCACTATTCGGAGCCCGTAACGCGCCTTTACCTCACTTGCCTCCGTCGCAACAACAAGCCGCCTTTTGCCGTCTAAACTAATTCTTGCGTGGAACGGCAGCGGTTTATTCGCAAGATATTGGTTTAATAGAAAGGTTCTGCCGACCATTTTTTCGTCCGTGTGCGAAATAACCAAACCGTCATCGGCTGCAATAAACGAGTATGCAACCGCCTCGTCTTTGGTAGCAATTGCAAGGTCATTCAATGCCCGTTCGTTTAAGTAGAATACGATTACTCCGTCAACGTCGCCGCTGATACCCCGTAAAGCCTTGCCGAGCTGTATTACACCGCCGTGAATGCCGCCGATTACAAGCTCGTTTTCACCGTCCGCTATCCTCGACAGAAAGCTGTTCGAGGGCAAATCGAAGCCTTCTTTGTACGAGAAAATGCCCGTCTCGCCGCTTAAGACAATGTTTGCAAAGTACTCCGACAGTATAGGCATCGAGTTTATTAAATTCACAAATATAGCCTCGCGTTCAATTTGAGAAACTGCAGAATTATTAATTTCCGATAGAACCGCGCGGTTATCCTCCGCGACTATTGCGGCGTATAAAAAGGTCGCCTCGTCTAAAAGAGAGGCAAGCCCGGCGTCCGTTTCGCGGTGGCTTGAGTAAAAATTTCCCTCAACATAACTATTGCTGCTGACAGCCGCCACAATTTGAATTACGCCGCCCAAAACTACGAACACCGAAAGAAATATCGCCAAAAAGCGAAGTGTCAGTTTTGTTGAAAGTTTTGAAATCTTCGGCATTAGTACTTTAAGCTTTCGGCGTAAACGAACTCGGAGGGGGTCATTCCCGTATGCTTTTTGAAAACCTGTCCGAAGTATTTTACGTCGGGGTAACCCACAAGTTCGGCAATTTTGCCCACGCGGTAATGCCCGTTAAGGAGTAATTCTTTGGCTTTCATTATGCGGAAATCGGTTAAGCACTCGTTAAATGTTTTGCCTAAATTGTCCTTAAAAACGTGCATTAAGTGGCTTTCGGAAAAGAAAAGCGTGTCGGCGGTGGTTTTAACGCTGATGTTTTTCATATAATCCTCCGAAATTATTTTGATTGCGTCGGATACTACCTTTTTATACGGCATAAAATCGCCGCCCATCGAAACGGTGTTGATTGCGCGGAAAAGCGGCTTCGATTGCAGCATTGCGGCATTTTCGTACGCCGCGGGGACACCTTGCAAGGACTGAAAACTGTCGCTGATTCCTATCGAAACCGTCGCGGAGTGCTCTTTTTCGTATTCGCGCAAAGCCTCATAAAACACATCCTTAAGTTTTGACGGCTCTATTTGCTCGCATATCAAAACGAAACTGTTCGCCGTGATTCCCGTTAAAAAGCGGAAGTCATCCTTCAAAAGAGCGGCAATTTTGCAGTAAAGCGCGTTAATTTCGCCGCCGCGCGGAGTTGTCGTATCGTTTAATTTTGCGTACGCCACAACGCCTTGGTAAATAGGTTTTTCGTTAAAAGCGTGCAGCCTTTCGGTAATTTCCGCTTCGTCAATCTTACCGCGCACAATATCGTCTACGATTTTGTTCAGCAGAATGTTCGCACCCTCGAAAAAACTTTTCACAATGCGCTTTTCGGCGCGCTTTTTTTCAAGAGCCGTTATGGCTTCTGAAACCTTTTCAAGCAATTCGTCGTTGTCTATGGGCTTAAGGAGGTACGCAAAAACGCCGATGTCTATTGAACGGCGTGCAAAATTGAAGTCGCTGTAGCCGCTCAGCATTATAATTTCGCCGTCAAAATTGTATTCCGGCGCACGCAAAGCCGTGGTGAATTCAAGCCCGTCCATACCGGGCATTTTAACATCGGATATTATAATATCGGGCGAAAGTTCCTTAACCTTTGCAAGCCCCTCGGTGCCGGATTGCGCCTCTCCTACAACCTCAACCCCAATTTTTGCCCATTTTACGGTGCTTGTTAAGCCGTCGCGGACTATGTATTCGTCATCGACAATAAGAAGTTTAACCACGCATAAATTATAGCATAGGGGCTTAATCAGAAACAGAAAAAACGCCCCGAAGTTACCCCGAGGCGTTTTTACTAAACTCTATCGTCTATTATTTCTTGAACTTTTTGATAGCGAGGAAAATACCTACGCCGATAGTTGCCGCGCCTAATACGCTGCCGACAACAATTAACGTAATTTGCCAAGTCTCTAAACCGTCGTCATCCTCGGGCTCGTCGCCGGTCGGAGCGGTGGTTTCGGGGTCAGGGTCAGCATCGGGGTCGGGGTCGGCATCGGGGTCGGGGTCAGCATCGGGGTCAGGGTCAGTGTCCGGGTCGGGGTCGGGCACAACCGCCGCAGTTGCGGTATATTGTTTTACAACTTCGGTTTGGTTGCCCGATTCGTCCGTTGCCGTTACCGTAACGGTGTAAACGCCGGCGGTTGCCGCGGTAAATTTACCGTTTGCAAACGTAACATTTTGACCGCCTAAGGTAACCTCGATTGTCACAACAATGTTTGCAATTGCCGAGATATCGTCGCTGATAACGGGGGTTACCGTAACTTCGTCGCCTACGGTAATTGCAAGCGTCGGATTCCAAACGATGCCGGGGGCGGTAACGTCTTTCGAAGCGAATACGGGCATGCTATCGATAATATCGCTGTACAAGGGGCTGTAACCTATAAACTTTGCGCTAAGTTCAAAGCTTCCCGTGCCCGTGCCGTTCGTGTGCAAATGTGCGCCCTCGAAGTCGGGGATATTGCTCGCTTTAAGGTCGATAAGATATGTTGTCGGGGCTTCGATTGCCGAAAGGTCAATGGGGTTACCCTTATCGTCAAGCATTTGGTTCAGCCAAACTAAAGCAAAACTCTCGCTGCCGTACGGCTTAAATTCAAAACGGATACCCGAAACGTCAACCGTCCCATCCAACGGGTCAATCGTTAATGCAAGATACTCTTGTTGCACCGTATGACTGTTAATTCCAACCCAACCGCCGTATTGATAGCCGCCGTCAACAGCCTCAAATACGTGCGGCGCGGCAAGAGCGTCAACCTCGTACAGTTTTGCGGGGACGAATTTGATTGAGTCGATATAAAGCGTAGACGTTCCGCCGATGCCGCCGCCCATGTGGAGGCGCAACGCTTGGATTGCAGGGTTAATACCGCTTGCGGCTAAATCGATAACATAATCTTGATATTCGTCCGCTGAAATTTCAGGGAAAATACCGTATCCTAAGTTTGAGGTGTAGCCGTCCTTAAACCAAACGGCTTCGCCGGTATCGGAATTGCCGAAACGGAAAGCTTGGAGAGCCTCGTCGTCGCCCTTTAAGCTAAGTACAATGTATTTGTAACCTGCATCATAATTGTTATCGGGTCTGCCGAAAGCTACCGAAAAATACGAATCTTCAACGATAGGAAGTTTAAGTGCGTTATCCTCGATAACTGCAACACCGCCGTCGTCCGACCACCATGGTGCGTCGCCCAAAAGTTCGCGGTTAAAGTCGTCGAAGATAACCTCTTTTGAGTAATCTAACTCGTCTTTTGGCTCATTCGCAAAGAAGATTTCGTCAATATAAAGCTTGCCCGCGCCGCTGTAGTAAATGATAATTTCGGCAAAGCCGCCCGCCGGTTCAATTATTTTACTTGCCGCAAGGTCAACGATAACGTAACTCCATTCGCCGTCGGTATAGGGGTTATCGGTACTGTCTAACTGTGCTATGGGATACTTAACGCCGCTCAAAAGACCGCCGTTTCCCCAAACGATGTCCGTGCCGCTAAAGCCGAAACGGAAACCCGAAA
>JAISKW010000160.1 GCA_031260775.1 Christensenellaceae bacterium | reverse complement strand
GTGGGATAAAAATCCTGCACCTGCTCGGGGCAATAATTCACGCTCCGCAAATACTCCGTCACGTTTACCGCATCTTTCAGTGTCGCTCCGGGGTGCGACGATATCAGATACGGCACAAGAAATTGCTTCTTCCCTTGCCGTGCGTTCTCCTCGGTGTACAGCGCGCGGAACTCCTTGTAAACCCTAAACGACGGCTTGTTCATCAGTTGTAAAACCTTGTCGCTCGTATGCTCCGGCGCGACTTTTAACTGTCCGCTTATATGCTCCTCGCACAATTCCTTGAGGTATTTTTTGCAGTTTTTATCCATCAAAAGGTAGTCGTAACGGATTCCGCTGCGGATAAACACCTTTTTTACCTTAGCAATTTTCTTAAGCTCCCTTAGAATTTCAAAGTACTCCGAGTGGTCAACCTCTAAATTCGGACACGGCGAAAAACCTATGCATTGACGGTTTTTGCAAACACCGGCTTTTAACTGTTTTTTGCAAGACGGGTTCCTGAAATTAGCGGTCGGGCCGCCCACATCGTTGATATAGCCCTTAAATGACGGGTCGTTTGCGAGCTTTTCGGCTTCCTCGATTATCGAAACTTTGCTACGTTTCGTTATCATCCGTCCTTGGTGGAAGGTCAGCGCGCAGTACGAGCAGCCGCCGAAACACCCCCTGTGCGACGTAATACTGAACTCGATTTCCTCACTTGCCGGGATTCTACCCCTGTACGAGGGGTGCGGCTTGCCCGTGAACGGAAGCGCGTAAACCTTGTCTAATTCCGCGGTCGAAATCGGGTCGCAAGGCGGCTCACAGACTAAATATTGATTACAAGGGTGCCGCTGCACAATTCCTTTGCCGACAATCGGATTGGAGTTTTCGGACTGCAACTTGAACGACAGCGCGTACTTGTATTTATCGGTTTTGACCTCATCGAACGAGTGGCAATACAAGTATTTTTCGTTGCCGGTGCCGTCCTCCGTAAACGGTTTAATACTCGGGGGAAGTCCGTTTTTGTCGGTTAGATACGCCGTGCCTTTAATGCCCTTGAGCGGCTCATTATTCTTAAGCCGTGATAAGATTTCCACAAGCGGCACTTCGCCCATGCCGTAGACAAGAATATCCGCCCCGCAGTCGGCTAAGATTGACGGATAAACGCTGTCCGTCCAGTAGTCGTAGTGGGCGAACCGTCTTAAACTTGCCTCGATGCCGCCTATCACTATCGGCGTGTCGGGGTATGCCTTTTTGAGGGCTTTGCAGTACACCGTAACCGCGCGGTCGGGGCGCAAGCCGTATTTGCCGTTTTCGCTGTAAACATCCTCGGCGCGGCGGTTTTTGGCGACGGTATAGTTGTTTACCATACTGTCTACCACGCCGCCGGACACTAAAAAAGCGCGTTTGGGCGCGCCGAATTTAGTAAAATCGTCCGCATTTTGCGGTTGTGCCATTACGGCTACGGTATTACCCTCTCTTTCGGTTAAGCGCGCAATTATCGCCGTACCGAAAGAGGGGTGGTCAACAAAAGCCTCGGGTGTGACTACAATATAATCGAAAATTGTGTTCTCGATTGGTTCGATTGGTATAATTTCCGAATGCACCTTGCTGCTTGGTTGAAATAATATAGCGGTTAGTGAAGGATATTATTTTATAGTATCCTACACTATTCACTGACACTAACCGCAAATAGCCACTAATCCTTATTCGCACGCTCCTCGCGTTTAGCCTCGCGGATTGCAATTCTTTCGTCCTTGGTCTTTTTCTTATGTACGATATTGCTGTATGTCAAGTCGGCCTTTGTACGCGGAACAATACACAACAGCACGAAGCCGGTTATGAAGAATAACAAAACAACACTCAATGCCATTTGGTTAGGCGCGAATACGTGGTTACCGCCGTAGGTGATTCCGTCATTGCCTAAGAAGCCCATAGATGCCGATACGGTAATCGTGAATATCGCCGAGCCTAAGAAGTTCGAGCTTTTGTTGAAAACGTCGAACAATCCGAAGAATTCGCCTTGCTTTTCTTGCGGTGCAAGACGCGCGAAGTAACTCCTTGAAAGAGCTTGAATACCGCCTAAGAACAAGCCGATGCCGAGCGCGACAAAGAACAAATCAAGCACGGTCGCCATAAATACGCCGTAAATTGTTACAGCCATAAACCCGACAATCGACAAGAAAATCATATTCCTCGCGCCGAATTTCTTTGCAAGGTTAGCAAAAACTCCGCTGAACGCGCTTGCAATCAACTGTGTAATTACGAAAACTACGACAAGCAACACGTTTACCATCGAAGTCATCGTATCTGCGGTTGCATTCTCGCCGAAAACGAGTATATCGAGCGCGTTTGTGCTGTGCGGTATAGTCAATAGTAAAGTTTCCTTTGCGTAGGTTGCCGAAAGCGAGAAAATCGTATTTACGCCGTTTATGAAGAAGAAGAACGCAAGCATAAAGTAGAAAGCCGCTTTATATTTCCGAATTTCCTTAAACGTTTTCGCAAGCTTAATAAACGCGTTCTTAATTTGGTGCGGAACGGGGTCAACGCCCGTTTTTTGCACGTATGTCTTCAAAAGAGGTCTTGTGAAAACCAACCACCAAACCGAGCAAAGCGCAATCGAGCCGGCGATAATCAAACGCAATGAGAAGTACGCGTTTTGCTCGCTCCAACCGTATTCTCTTATGTTGTACTCCGGGTCCATAAAGAAGTAGAACAACCCTAAGCACACGAAAAACGGAATTAACGATAACGAATATCCGTACGAATATCCTTTGCCCGAAACCTTGTCGCTCCTTAATTCGGTAGTAACGTCGGCGAGCATCGAGTCGTAGAACATAAGCGAACCGCCCAAGCCGATTAAGACGAGCAACATACACATTGTGAACGGGATAAAATATCCGATATCGCTGCCGGTCGCCCAAGCTATGGTCGGGAGAAGCCCTCCGAAACCTCCGACAAGTCCTAAGCCGACAAACAACTTGAATAACCGCTTTTTCGTGCCTTTATTATCGGCAAGCGCGCCCATTATCGGGCCCATTATCGCGATAATTCCGCCGGAAACCGAGTTGAACAAGCTCATTGTTTGCGTGGGATGCTCGCCGAAATACGGCACGTTGTGCGCTAACTCGCCGATACAGACGGAGATTAGAATAAAGAACGCATAGATTGCGGAGTTCCCCGCATCGTATAACGCCCAGTTCTTTTCTTCTTTGGTCATCTTAAAGCCGTCGGGATTGTCGTTTTTGCCGGTTATGCGACCCCAAATGCGCTTTAATGAGTACCTATCCTCGGGTAATTCCGTCGGATTTTCCGCCTCCTTTTCAAAGTCGGCTTCGGT
>JAISKW010000083.1 GCA_031260775.1 Christensenellaceae bacterium | reverse complement strand
GAGCCCGTTTTCTTCTAAGAATGCGGCGTAGGCGAGCGCAATTTTGTAAATGGTTTCGGTCTCCTCGCGCGTAAAATACGAACGGCGGCGCGAGAGATATTCCTCTCTTGTAACAATTCCTCCCGTTTCGTTAACGCCTAAAATCGCGCCGTAAATTTCCTTGAAAATGATTTCCTCGGAGAGGTATTTCAGCTTTTCGAAGTCGCTTTGCAGTTGTTTGTTACGGATATTGGTTGAAAAATTGTTGATAAAAGTGCTTTCGTTTGCAAAAGCCGCATCGCCGAACGCGTTTTTATATATGTCCTCAATCAAAAAATAGTCGCATTTGTTCTCAAGATAGAAGACGATTGACTGCAGTTTTTGGGGAATATCCGTGTCATCGCCCGAAAAATAAACGCCGAGGAGGTTTTCAACCGCCGCTTTTTTGTCGTCGTCTAAGAACTCCACGGTACCGCTTTGGAGGGAGGTTAAAAACTTTTTTACTTGTTGCGTAAACTCGTAAACCTTACTTTTAACGTCGGTTAAAAGCGCGCGCGAAAAGGTTGTATACAGGGTTTTGCCGGTGTATCCGCGGCATGCGGAGAACACAATTTTATCAATACAGACGTTCGTTTTGCCGCTGCCTGCCGACCCGGCAATCACCGTATGCACGTTCTCCGCCGTTACAAGAGAGAGTTGTTCCTCGGTTAACAAGGGGAAATTCACATAATCGGACGAGCTGAATTTGTAGAGTTTTGATAAATTAATTTCGCTGTTTTCGCCGATAGGGGTAACCGTAATGGCGAATTCGGGTTGCGAAAGCAACGTTACAAGCCTTGTATCGTTCTGCACCGCCGAGCCTGTTTTTTTGTAATAAATGATTTTGTTATCCGACAATAAAAAGAAAAACGAAATCCCGTTAGCGTTTAATATGAATGCTTCCTTTCCTTTCGCTTCCTTTTTAATAGCCGTAATATTCTTTGCGATATAGCCCGAAAGCTTCACTAAAAACTCGTCGGTGCCTAAGCTGTTGCGTTCCGATTTTACAAAGCCCTCCGTTTTTAAGAACTTGAGCGTTGCCCCCGCATAGAATTGGTTTTTTGAAACCGTTATCAGCACACAACCATTTTAACACAAAAATTAGTTTGTAATGTGCAGCAGCCTCATTTTGCGGTATTGATAGGTGCTAAAATCGCGGTCGCACGAATCGTAGGTGTGCGTACACACAAAAATCCGCGGCGCGAAAACGGTGTTCGTAATATTACTAATGAAAAGCGAGTGCGAAAACACCTGTCCGTCAAAGGACAATTGTATGACGTCCCCGGGCACTGCGGACGACAGTCCTTGGCACTCAACGGCTGTAAATCCGTTATCCTTGGGCGCGGTTAAGTAGCGGTACAAGAACTCCACAGCCGACCACGAGGGAGAACGGGAATTCAGCCCGTAGTAGTACCACTCCTCGGGGCGATGCGTCATCGGCGCGCCTCCGGCGTGCAAGCATTGCGATATGAAGTTGGTACAGTCGCCGCCTAAGTTGTATTTCCCGAAATCGTAATAGTCGGGATTGTAGTTCAACGCGTATTTACGCGCATACTCTATCGCCGCTTGTCTGTTATAGCCCATAACATTATTTATGAAAAAAGTGCCGAATAAGTTAAAATGGAAGTATGGAAAACGGCGAAATCTCGGTATTAATAGATTCATTTAACAATTATAGGGAATTGTTGCTGCCGCTTGTGCAAAATCTCAAGGGCTTTGCCGATACCTATGACGCTCTGAAGGACAACACCGCGAGACTTTCGCAAGCGTTCGATGCGGCAAGCCGTGAGAATTTAGAGAAAGTTCTCGCCTCTACCGAAAAGCAAGCCGAAAGCGCGAGGCAATTATCGGGGCATTTGGAGAAGTTCAACCGCTCATCCGCGCAGTTTTTTGCGGACATTAACAACCTCACAAGCCTTTTAGGCAAGGTTAGCGAGAAAATAACCGCGATTAACGCAATCGAGGACAAGGCGAACGAGCAAATAGGCAAGTTAGACACAATCATCGAGGAAAAGACAAAATCCTACAACATCAAGGAACTTCAGCGCGCACTTGACGGCTATAATGCAAATGTAGAACGCGTTACGAAGTTCATTAACGAGGACGTCGCAAGCAAAATAGACGACAACGGCAGGAAATTAACCGTCGTGAAAACCGCTTTGGACGCTTTTACCGTAAAGGCGGATTCCGATGCCGCAAAGGCGCAAACGCTTATTGAAAACTCAGCTCAAATCGTTACCCTCTTAAAGAAAGCGACAATTTCGGGCGACGTAAACGAGCAATACCTATACGATATTTTGGACAAATGGGCGGACAGCCGCGCCGTTAAAACAAAGAAAAGGTGAGAACACTAATGCATTGCTGTTGCGCTCCGTGCGCCGTAAAGTGTGCGGAGGAATTAAAAAAAGAGGGGGAGGACTTCTCTCTTTTTTGGTATAACCCGAATATTCACCCTCTGTTGGAGTACCGTGCAAGGCATGAGCAATTTAAGGAATTCTGCGCTAAAGAGGGCTATCAGTACTTTGAAAAGGACGAGTACGGCCTGCGTGAATTTGTAAAGGGGGTAGCCGCCGACATCGAAAACAGATGCGCTTTTTGCTACAAAACCCGTCTTGAAGAAACGGCAAAATTTGCAAAGGTACACGACTTCAGGGCGTTTACGACAACTCTTTTAATAAGTCCGTACCAAAAGCGGGATTTGCTCATCGAAACGGGCAATAATATTGCCAAAGAATACGGCTTGATTTTCTTAGAAAAGGACTTCCGTCCGCTTTTCCGCCAAGGGCAAACCGCGGCACGGGAGAGGGGTTATTATATGCAAAAATACTGCGGATGCGTTTTCAGCGAGGAAGTGAGATATTCGCAAAAAAATCCGATTACAAAGTAATTCGGAACTTTTTCAAACTAACAACACACATATAAGGTGAAGGATATGTGAGTGTAAAACGCTTGTGATTAACAAAGATATATACGCTAAGTTCGACGAGGTATACGACAAAACGTTCAATTTAATTTCCGCAATGGCTACGGCTAAGTGCGCAAGATTAGAGGACGTCAAAGACATAGTTCAAGAAACCTACGCGGAGTACTTTAATACGCTCAAAAAAAAGGGCATAGCTTATGCGCAAAACGACGGCGGCTTTGTTGTGGCGGTTTTAAGAAGCGTACTTTTCAAGCACTATAAAGGGCGCGAAAACGAGAAAAACACATTGGTAAGCTTGACTCCGTATGAGGAAAACGTTTCGGACATCGAGGACTCGGCATTAAGCATTTTCGAGGTTTCGGAGAAAAAAGAAAGCATTTCTCTCGTTTTAGCGGAACTCAAAAAAAAGGACTTGCTGACACAAAAGATTTTCGCAATGTTCTACTATTCGGATATGAAAATTAAAGAAATCGGCGCATTGCTTGAAGTTTCGGAAAGTCTTGTTAAGCACAAATTGTACGGAACAATTACCGAATTGAAATTAAAATTAGGAGGTATGGTATGAAGAATAACGAATTATTTAAGCAATCATTGGAGGAGGTTATGGGCAACAAAAACGACATCAAAAACGGCGCACTGTACGGCGCAAGTAATCAGGAGCCGCAAAACACGGGGTACCGCAACTTTTACAGTGAGGTGGGAAGCGGCGGCAACGACGGCGGCAACGGCGGAAAAAAGCCGAAAAGACTTTCAAAGGTCATTTTTGCAAGCATCGCGGCGTCGCTTGTTCTTTTCGGGCTGATTGCGCTTGCGCTGTATTTACCTACCCTTTCGCCCAACGCCCCCGGGGACGATTTGAAGCCGTTCGCTATGGCAAACGGTGTAAAACGCGCAAATTCCTATGCCGAAATAGATGCCGCCCTCGCTAACTACGAAACGCTTCGCAATGCTTCGTTCTATTCGCCGACATACAATTCAATCGGCAACATCTTAGGCGGTTCACTTCAATTAGACAGCGCAACAAGCGGCTCGGGAGAAAGCAAAAGCGCACAGCCTCCTACCGCTATGCCCGGCGGAGCGGTTGAAAGCCCTCAGGAAGTTTCGGACGGCGTTGTCGCCGACGATGATTCCTCAACGAGCAAAACCAACGTGCAAACCGAGGGGCTTGATGAGGGCGATATTGTAAAATGGGATTCCAATTATATATATAAGTTATCCAAAAACGGCTTTTATATCATTAAAGCTGCCAACGGAATTTTGACGGTTGAAACGAAAATCGAGCTTGAAAATTATGTTCCGCAAGAAATGTATATCAGCGGCAGCAAGGTCGTTTTAATCGGCGGAATTTACGAAGAAATTAAATACACGGGGAGCATTTACGGATATTACCCCTCTCCCGCTATCGGGCTTGCGGTTGAGGAATGCTACAGCTATTTGGCTTATTCCAAAATGGACATCCGCATTTACGATGTAGAGGACAAAGCGAACGCCGTATTAGAAAGGCAAATTACGCTTGACGGCAACTTCGTATCGTCCCGTCTTATCGAAAAGGACAATACTCTCGTTTTCGCCGGGTACTATTATGTTTACCAAGGCGGCAAGTATCTGTATCCGCAGCGCACGCGCGGCAACGCAAACAGCGAAGAGTGGACGACCTCCGTTCCTACCTACAAAGACAGCGGCGAAAATATGACGGAGTTCGACAAAATCCCGAGCCACAACATCTTTTATTACGAGGATATACCCAACTGTGCATATATGCTCGTGGGGAGCATTAGCCTCGATAACCCCCAAGGCAAGGCGACGCTATACGCGTTTTTAGGCTTAGACGGCGAGATGTATATGAGCGAAAACAACATCTACTTTACCACCTACGATTCGGGCTACGAATACAAAAAGGACGAAAACGGGAAGCTCTATTACGTTTACGGGACTCCCAAAACCCGTGTTACCCGCATATCGCTCGATGCCGCATCCTACCTTTTGCCGGCGGCGCAGGTAAAGGTTGAGGGGAGCATTGAAGACCGTTACCATTTGGACGAATACAACGGCTATTTGCGCATTGCAACAAGCCTCGGATACTATCAGGACAATCAAATTTCCGTTTATTCGGCAACGGACAGCAAGTTTGAGTTAATCGGTCAAAGCGAAAGGTTCGGCGCGGGCGAGCAAATTCACTCGGTGCGCTTTAACAAAAACGAATGCACCGTTGTCACTTTCCGAAACACCGACCCTATGTTCTTATACGACCTCACCGACCCTAAAAACATCAAGCTTATCAGCGAATACGAGGAGGAGGGTGTTACGGAGTTCATTAAATACATCGGCGATACCGAGTTCAAAATCGGCATCGGCACGATAAACGGCGGCATCAAGGTTGCGCTCTACGACAGCAAGGGCAAGGCAACCGAAATATTAATCGCCGATATTATGCACTCCGCAATAGGATTGCCGCCTACCGATAACTATTACGAGAACTCTTATACCGATATTTTCTACAACAAAAAAGCGTTCTACTACGACGAGGAAAGGCAATTATTCGGGTTCGCGTTTGAGTTCTATCAGTCCGCTTACTACTATAACGGCAGCCAATATTTCTCATATCAGTCCAATTATCAGGGCTTTGCGCTGTTTAGCTGGGCTATTTACGAGGAAAGCAACGAAATCCGTTTAACCTCATTAGGCGCGTTGACGGAACTCGGAGTTGCGGTGTACGGCTACGGCGACGAATATTACTACAACGACCGCGACAATTTCTACAATAGGTATCAGTACAATATTTCGCGCGGTTTCCGTATAGGCGACTATATCTACACCGTCTCCGACGCCGCCGCAAGCTCATATAAAATAACCGACCTGCTATCGGCTCAATCAATCATTACAAATTATGCTAAATTTTCTACGGTCAAGCTTGATGATGCAATAGAATTTCCGGTTTGGTTGGGTATTGAGGGTTAGATTTTAATATCCTGTTTAGAGCTCCTTAGGCGGCAAGGGGCGTTCGAGGTAGGTATTAAGGTCCTTTGCGCCGCTAACACGCTCTATGCGGTTTTGCGTATTGAAGACAAACTTGGTTACCGCTCCCGCGCCGCACGCATATACGGTATTCGTTTCCTCCATATAATCGATATTATAAACGCATTCCTTCCCCTTTTTGGCGTAGCCGACGTTTTCAAGGTTGTCCGCGGTGTTTTTTTGGCGGTATAAATAATAGGCAAAATAGCCGGCTGCGTTCAGCGCGGTATGCGCATAGTCGGTTTGCGCAAGGGCTACCCCTTCGGCAGATTTTTTATAGTCCGCAAGGTTCAGTTGCGAACCGTGCTTTATCGAAAGCGTATGGACGGTAATATTGTCGGGGGCGAGCGCAATTACGCCGTCAACGGTACTTCTGAAGTCCTCAAAGGTCTCGTCGGGCAGCGCGGCAATAAGGTCGACGTTTATTTCAAACGGGTACTCCCTCGCAAGCGCATAGGACGCGAAAAAATCCGCTGCGGTATGGTTCCTTCCGATTTTTACAAGGGTTGCGTCGTTCAACGTTTGCGGATTTACCGAAATTCGCGTAACGCCGAGTTCCAAAGCCGCTTCTAATTTTTCACGCGTGATAGCGTCAGGTCTCCCCGCTTCGATTGTGAATTCGCCCGTTCGCTTAAGCTGCCCCCGGGTAACGGCGGTAAAAGAAACGCCTTTGAGCGGTTCTAATATCTGTTTGAGAGTTTCGGCGGACAGCGAAAACGGCGTGCCGCCTCCTACGTAAACACTGCGTAATTTTCTTCCGCGGACGGCTATTACCTCAAGCGTTTCCTCAATTTCCTTGCGGAGTTTTGCGGCGTATTCGGGAATTTGAGCTTTTACCCGCCCGACCTCCGTTGATATAAACGAGCAGTATGAACAACGCGTAGGGCAAAACGGAACGTTAATATACAGGTCGCAATTTACGTCGCTGTTTGAAAAATAACCGCATTGCGTTTCACTCACCTCCCGAAGCAGCGACGCACGGGAGGGCGATACGTAAAAATCGCGCTCCAAAGCAACGCGCGGATTCTGAAAGTTAAGTTTGAGCTCCCGATATACGTATAACGGGTGCACACCCGTCAGGCTACCGTACGGAAGTTCTTTGCCCGTAAGTTTAACGCAAAACAGATATAAGGTTGTTTTGACAAACTTTTTTGCAGCCTTTTTATACAAAATTTCGCTTAAACCGCTCGGAATATTCTCCGAAAAATATTTCGTCCTGCCCTCAAAGACAATACCGACAAGCATACGGCAATTCTTTAAGCTGTAGCTTACGGAAAGCGTTTGAGGCGCGTCGTCGTCAATTTCGATGTAGGGGTAAAACGCCCGGACAATATCTTGGACGTCATTCATAAACGGAGGAAGAATCGGTTGATAGTTGATTTTCATATAAACACAAGGCTCGGTTTTCTTGCACGTCGGTCACATATTCGCCTCTCGTTAAACTCGGGGTTGCAAGCCTCGCGCTTTTCTCATAGGAATAAGTGAGGAAGTTCTATGGAAGACGATTTTGCGAACATTATTAACTGGCGCGCACTTATATTTTACACCTTCGGAGTGGATATTGATAAAAAGTGGTCGCCGTGCGATTCGCATAAATGCTGCGACCGTTCGGATTGCTGCAAACCGAAACCTTGTCCGCCGCCCTTTCCGCCGCCGTTTCCGCCGTCCTTTCCGCCTCAGCCGTTCCCTTGCGGGTGTGGGCATCCGCATAATTTTTGCGGACTAAACTCTTGCTACGACGAATACCGTATGAAAAATTTCCGCAAATAACGCGCTCTCCGAAACGTATTACTACAATGTTCGGATACTGTTGAACGCTTCGATAAAAGTGTCATTATCCTTTATCGAGCCTATCGATATCCTCAAGGCGTTTTTGAAAACCCTTACGGAGATACCGTCCCCCTCCAACAGTTTGGCTATTGTTTCGGCTTTTTCACTAACGCAATAAATAAAGTTAGTATGACTCTCAATTGTCTTAAACGGCGCACCTAAAACAGTTTTTCGGGCGGCTAAAACCTTGAAAACCTTATCCCTTTGAGCGACCGTCAAAAGAAGTCTGCCGTTGTCGGACATATAGTATATAAACTTCTCGCCCAAAATTTGAGAAACCGAATTGACGTTATACGGAGAACGGATACCGTTCATTACACCGGCTAATTCTTGATTCGAAACCGAAAATCCGATTCTTAGCCCTGCCGCGCCGATTTTACTCAGCGTTTTTAGGATGATTAAATTGTCGTATTCCGCCACCTCGCCAAGCAAACTAACGCCCTCCGCGAACTCGCCGTACGCCTCGTCCAAAACGACAAGGGTGTTTTCCGCCGCGGCGGCTTTGATTATCTTACGGCACTCCTCCCGAGTAATTACCGTGCCCGTCGGGTTACAAGGGTTTGAAAATATCAAAACCTTTGGTTTGCTTTCGTGTACCGCCTTAATAACCGCTTCGGTATCGGTCTTGTAATCGGCATTTTTCGGAACTTCAACGACCTTTGCACGGCGCATTTCGGTATAGATTTTGTACATCGAAAAATCGGGGGTGCTTATCAGTACCTTTTCGTTATCGCCGACAAAAGAATTAATTATCAATCCGATTAGCTCGTCCGAGCCGTTGCCGCATACGATAAACTTTTCGTCAACATTAATAAACCTCGCAAAAGCTTTACACAATTTCGTCGCGCCGGGGTCGGGATAGCGGTTAATTTCAAACTCTTCAAGTTGCTCTAACCACTTTCCGTCTAACTCAAGGCTCTCCGCTTCGTTGGCGTCTAAGCGCACCGTAAAACAGCCCTCTATTGGCGCATACGGCACGAGTTCGGAGATATTATCGGGTAATTTCATTTGTAATGCTTGGTCTTGTCGCAAAAAAGCCCTAATTATTCGCGTCTAAAAACGATATAAAGTCGGCTGAAACCTCGTCGCGGACAATTTCATTCAAAATTTCGTGGCGCGATTTGTCATACGGCTTATAGGTTACGTTCGTAAGTCCTTTTGCCTTATAAAAGTCCTCCAAAACCTTTGCTTGTTTGCCCTTTGTCGAAACCGGGTCGTCCGTTCCGAATGCAATCATAAGGGGTAAATCCTTTTTAATCGAATCCGCCGCGGTGCCGTACATCGAGCAAATGCCCCTGAAAAAGCTTAAATAAAACGCTATTGACAGAGGATATCCGCAATAGGGGTCGTCTATGTATTTTTGAACCTCGTCCTTGTCGCGCGAAAGCCAAGCGAACTCTTGCTCCTGCGCCTCGAAGCCCTTATTGAAAGCCCCGAATGAAAGCTTATCAATCAATTTGCCGGTTTTTTGTCCGCCGACAAGGTGATATTGCAGGCTTGCAACGGCTTTACCCACTTTCAAAAGCCCCGTTTTCATATAAGCCGTACCCGAGAGTATTACTCCCTTTACGGTAGCGCTATATAGCTCCGTGAACCTTTGCGAGAGGAAACTCCCGTACGAATGCCCTATTAAAAACGGTTTGAAGCCGGTTTCTTTTTCGGCTTTTTGCACCAAAAACAGCATATCCTTTACGGTGTTTTCGAAGGTGTCGATGCACGCTTTACCCCTTTCGCCGTACGGGTTATTCTTGTGCGCTCTGTGGTCGTCGGCATAAACGACGTAGCCGTTTGCGTTCAACAACGAGGCGAAACGCGCGTATCTTTCGGCATGCTCCGCCATCCCGTGGCTTATTACGACCGCGCCTTTAGGGCTTTGCACGTCGTTCCAAACGAACACGTTTAGCTCCGTGCCGTCAAATGACTTAATCTTTTCTTGCATTATTTACTGTTTAGGGTTGCCGTTGCGAATACAACGGCGTCCCTATTTCCTATTACTATTAATTATTCTCGTCCTTATTATAGAACGGAGAGTTCAATCCCGTGCCGTATTTAACAAGCTGTTTACGCCTGATGTTATCGGCGCGTCTTTCCTCTCTTGACTTCGGCGCGACCTCTTGATTCGCCATAGCAATCTCTACGTCGCGGCTAAGATGTTTACGCACACGCGTGGGCATAACAATCTTAACAAATATTATACCTAAAATGAGGATAAGTACTAATCCGCCGGCAATTACCAACCAATAGGGGAAATTTTGCCGCGTTATTGCGATATTTCCGCCGCTCGTTGCGTAGTAGGTAATATAATCGCCCTCTCTTGTAAACGTTACGCCTTGGCTCTTTAATTCGCCTACCGCTTCGATTCGCAAATTATTGCTGCTCCGCATCTCCTCGGGTATCAGAATTGAGAACTTCGTTAGCCCTCCCAAGCTCGCAGGTGCGCCGCCCGAAAGGATTGTCGTGTTTATTATTACGGTTTTTTCGCCGAGAAACATCGTAATAAAGTTGTTCTTGTTCGCTTCGGCGTACTTTTCTTCGATTGCCACGGTAAAGGTTGAGTCGAAGCCGCTCCCCGCCGCGCTCTGCAGATATCCTTTGCCGTTAGGCGATACCGCTTCGGTTGCGAGTATTTCAATCTTCCTCCCGTAAGTCGGGGGACTTACGACGTAGTTTGCCGCCGATAAACCGGTTAAAACTACATCTACAAACTCCACATTGTATTCACCGGGCTCGGAGTAACCTCCTTTCGTGCGCGCTTTCAGCGACAGGAACACCTCGTCGGAGGGCATAATCCCCGCCAAAACACCCGTTACGCTCAGCGTTGAGTTGCCGTCATAGCGTTTGTTTTCAACCGATATACTCGTTATAGTTACGGGCTTTCTTTCGACGACATAAACGCCTACCGCCGATTTGGTTTCGTAGTTAGGGTCGTCAATCAAAACACGGACGGAATACGAGCGCGCCGACTTCGGCAACGTCTCCTTGTCCTCGTAGTATATCGTATAATGCACTCCGAGCGGCGCAATGTTTATGAACGGTGCGGTGTTCGAGCCGTAGTATTGCGTTGCCGAGAAATCAAATTCCAACAGCGTTACAACGCCCTTGCCTATCGTATATTTTCGCGACATCCCCGCGGCTATATCGTAATGCTCGTCCTCGACGTCTATTACCACGGTATACACGCCTATTGCGGAGGGCAAATATGTGTAAATGCTTCCGTCCGCTGCCACATACTTAACGACAAGTACTTTCGTCAGCTCCGCCGCCTTATCCAAATTGTCTATAGAAGCAATCGATGCTTCGTGTACCGAAACCCCGGGACGCGCCGCGTTTCCGTAGGTCATATAGTATTCGGTTACGTTCCCTCCCGTTGCGGCGTCGGTGAAGTCGATAATAAGCTCCCTCTTTGATACGCTTACTTCGAAGTAATATTCGCCCTCGTAGTTATCGTCCGTAACCCGTATTGCGTAAATCCTCTGTCCTACTCTGAACGCATACCTGTCGGCGGAGTCGAAGTTGAACAGGAACCCTGCCTCCTCGGTATTTGAATCGACAAAATTGTAGCCCAAAACCCACTCATAAGAGAGGTTTGCGGGATTTGTTATGGGTGTAACTCCGCCGTCAAGACGGTCACCGTAATAGAACTGTCGGTTTAACACGGATATTTCCGCAAACGCTTTTTGAATAACGGCAAACACGCTCTCCAGCTCGGGGTGCAACACGGGGTCGATAACGACTGACAGAATGTTGGGGTCTGACGGCACAAACCTATAGGAATACACCGTTTTTTCGTCGTTCGTTTCGGGCAAGTAGCCCGCTCTCGGCGGAATAAAGTTGTTAATGTACTCGAAATGCCCCGCTATATTGTCGCTGCCTCCTTCTATCGCTACTCTGCCGCCGTAGAAAACTGCGTCAAGCAGCGAGTCGTTAAACCGCAAAGCGGCTACCCCGGGAGCTACCGTTACCGTCGGCGTCGCTTTTAATATTGTAATAGGGAACTGCGCATGTCCTTCGTAATTCTCGTTAAGCACGTAAACGTCCGCGATATAATCGCCCGCCGCAATCGGGTCGGCACGGTTTATCCCCTGCCAATAGTCTACACGCAACCCGATACTTACTCCCTCGTTGCTTGCGGGCTCCGTGCGGAAAAGCACTGCCGGTTCAGGAAGTCCTCTGCCCGTATACGGCACCTCGGTTATCTCGGCATATATGACGACCACTCCTCTGCTTACGTTTATGGTTACCTCGTATTCCGAGAATAAATAATTGCCGTTCAGCGGTATTGCGTACACAGTAACGCGCACGAGCCCCGTTTGCGTGAACCTTGTTTCGCTTTCGTTTTGGAGGGTTAGCGGGTTATCAAACGAATAGTAATAATCATCCGTCGTCAGTACCGCACGCGTTACCATATTAATTACGCTCCCGCCCGAAACTATGCTGTCGCCTATCGTTTGACCGTACTTTCCGCCCGTAACGATCGGCTGTTGTTGGAAGATTGTCGCCACGGGGTTAATTGTAATAACAAACGTTTGCGTGGTTGCGGTATAGTTCCCGTCGGAGTAAACCGCGTACGCGGTATACGAACCTACCGATTCGGGCGCGGTTGCAGAGAAGTTAAGCGTGCCTAACTCCGCACCCGTTTTGCCCTCGTTCAAGCGCAATTGATATGCGTCATACTCGCCTTTATCAGTGTAATATACCGTTAATGCCGAGTAATCTAACGGTATTTCCGACGTAAATGCGGATACGACCGCCTCGCCGTACGAGAAGAAATAGGTCGGTGCAACGCTTTCAACGCTAATCGCGCGCGGCAATACGGTATAATCGAACATTCTTGAGCCGTAAGCATTATCCGTTGAGAACGATACCGTTACGCGGTACATTCCGGTACTCCTCGGCGATATCGCGCCGTACGCGCTTTCGCCGCCGGCATAGTCCTCGTAATAGAACGAAAATTCCACCTCGCCTAAGCCCGCAATTTCCTTCATATCGTACGTATCGCTGCGGATTGTGCCGTAAACGACCCCGATTGTTTGATATATCTCGTTGCCGGTTATCGTTATTAAATCGGTCTGTTTGAACTCTATTTTGCCGCTTACGTCCTCTTTTGCAATGGAGAAGGCGACCGTGAACCTGCCGAAGAACCGAACATCCTCATATTCGACGACCGCAGTATAATTGCCGGTTTTGCTCACGTGCGATACCTCTCCGCTCGTATGGTAGATGCTGAGTACCTTAAACGCGCTCCTCGTTTGGAAGTTCCAGTCATCGTATCCCGCAGGCGCGTGGATTGCCGCCCTGCCTACGTCAATCAAAAATTCCGAAAGCTCCGCCGCCGACAATCCGTCCATTCCGCCGTATTCGTGAACCGCCGTATATTGGAAAACGTCACGCTCTAAAACATATAAATCCGCCGGTAGGCGCAGCTTTATTCTTGCCGCAATGGGGTTTTTGATTCCGTTACCTTCCTCATAAGGCGATTCGATGCCGTTTTCGGTTTTAATGTTTGCCAAGAATATAGGCAATGCATTGTAATTTGACGCGTTTACCGTGAATACCAACTCCATTACCGAACTAATAATCCCGTCATAGGCTCCGTCGTTATTGCCGTCATAACGCAAAATTTGTCCGGACTCATCCGTCGGCTTGTAGAACGAGCTTTGCTCCAATGCAAAGTAAGTAATTCCCTCCCCGGTGCCGTCGGGGTAAAGGCTGTTGTTGTAGAAAAGAACCCTGGAAAAGTCTATATCGGTAGCAAGTTCGCCGTCGTAGCCGTAAGCTATGGTATCGCTCTTAACGCCTAAATCGGCAAATTCCACGACAAAACTGCTCGAAATCGGGCCTTCATAAACTCCGTATATATCGTAATACGAAAGAGTTGTGCCGTACGTTGTGCCGTTAATTACTACCGCTGCCGCAAGTTTTTCGGAGGACGGCGTGAATCTGAACAACGGATGCGCGCCCGCAGCGGGGACCGAGTTCGGTTCTACCCACGAGAACGTGCCGGGTACGGGGACCGTCGGCGTTCCCACCGTTGCGGTAAGTACCGCCTCTGACAGCCGCTGCCCGTATGTGAATTTGGTCGAGTCGACAACGGGCATATTAAAGTTCGTGCCAAGCACCAAGTTTTGCCTTGAGGGTATGTTCGCATAAACCGTACGGACTACCGTAACATAGTTATCCGAATCAAGCGGCACAAACATAATAGACACGGGTCTTTCGTTCGAATAAGGCGCGGAAAGATTGTTGTTTTCGTAAATAATAAAGTCGCCCGTGATTCCGCTTACAAACCCGGGAAGCTCGCTCCTCCCCTCCCTTACGTAAAGGTCGGCGATAATCGTGTTGCCGACGGCAAGCAATGCCTCGCCGTTGTACCCGGTTCCCGGCTTCAACGCAACCTGAATTCCGCTGATTTGCGGTTCCGCTTTGCCGATGATAAGCGGCACTTCAAGCGTTTTTGTGCCCTTATAGTACGCACTTTGGAATACCGAAACCGTTAAAGTATACGTTCCGCTGTTGCTCGGCGCAATGCTTGAACCGTTGTATGCGAGCGATAAAACTACCGCTTCCGTATGCCCCGGCGCGTCGCCGCTTTCGTTCGTTCTGTCCGCAACGTACAGCGCGGCGTTAAAGCTTGGCGTGAGTGTTTTGGCAAGCGAGTTGTATATTAACGTTAAATTCGTTTCCGACACACCTAAATAATCCGAAATATCGCCCTTGTTTACCGCTACGGACACGCCTACGTTCTCATATACAACAAAGTTATCCGTTGCGGGCACAAACTGCACCGGAACGTAAACCGGCGAACCTCCCGGGACTGCGTTAAACAACAAATATTCAAAAGCCGGATTGATTCTCCACGTGCCTTGCGAGCCGACGTTGGTCAAGCCGGTAAATATGTTTTGATAATACGCATAGCCGCCCGCAAAAAACTCTATCGTCGAAGAGCTCTCTCCGTAAGAATACGCCGTTCGGATTGCCGGAGGAATCAGCCCGGTAAGTACCGCTTTATTTATCCTGATTAAGGTAAAGTATTTCCCGTCCTGCGCGCCGTTTTGCGTGATTACGTAGTTCGTATCCGTGCTTTGCACCTGCAGAACATATTCCCCGGCGTCTACGGGAGGCGTTGCCGTAAGAGGCGCGTCGACGGTATTCAGTTTATAACGAAAAGTCACTGCCGAATTCAAATCGGTTTTAATTCCTCCGTTTGTCAGGTTCTGCAAGCCGCTTTCTCCGGTATATGCAAGGGGCGTTCTGCCCGCGCCGTTAAACGCATAGACGAACGGGTGCGTTGCGTCGTTTGTTGCGGTCGGTGTAATAATTAAAGTAACCGGTCGCGGTGTTACGCTCAATACTATGGTTGCCGCACCGTACACCGTGGGATTTTCGCCCGACACTACATGCGTATAGATTCTGTCTAATCCGTTAAACGTCGTATGTATTGAAACGTCGTACGCCGCGGCGTTGATTTTTGTAATATCGTTCACCGGTAACGCGCCGCTATAAATCACCGTATAGTTCTTAAACGGCGTCGTCATCCCCGCATAAGAGAACGTCACCGTCGGTTCAACCGTCGCTCCGTACTGCTGCTGCAGGTTCGTTACCGACATAAGCGTCGGGTAATAATAGGTATAAACGGTCGTCTTTTCGCCGACTTGTCCGCTCACATAATAGCCGTCAAAGATGTAGTTGCCGCTAAACAGCACCACCGTTGTATACTTGCCCGGAACGCTCAGAGTAGAGTCCTCAAACCGGGCACTGTTGATATCATAATAATAAAGAATCGCACTCGCGCGCGCCGCCTCGTCGGACAAGGTATATGCTACTCCTCGGAAACCGTCTGCGTGTTCCTGCTCCAAGTCCGCCGCATTATAGGTTACAGTAATGGGCTTACGTGTAATTTCGTACACAATACGCAAATCGCCCCAATAGTTTTGCACGGACTCGGCAAGCTCTATATGCACGTCGTAGCGCATTGCATCAAGCATAGACGACACTTCAAACGGCAGCTGGGTATTATTCCGTCTGTTCGTAACGACAAACGAAACGTACGGCGTTAAATCTAAATTCCCGTCGAATGCGGTAAAGAGCGGCGATTGCGCATTGCCGTTATATGTTACGATAAGAGGCGATACGGTGCCGAGCGTTACCTCCTTTTTGCTTATTGCTATGTTCGTCGTAATAATATACGGATTCTTCGTTTCGCTGTCGTCCTCGTACTCCGCGCGCATCTTTTCAAACGCGTACTTATATGTATAATCAAGAATCGTTCCGTCGGCGAGGGTTATGAGCGTATCGTCGGGTACAAACTCATAGTCGATGTCATAGTTGCCGACGTTCTTCACCTCCGTGCCGTCGATACCGCTCTTAAGAACGAGCGTTCCGTAGAAATACGCGGTGCCTATTCTTACTCCCGCTTCCTTTGTAGTAACGGAGTTCTCAAACGTTACATCCGACAACGGCGTTCCGTAAACTGCGGCGTTATTCTTGCCCGCCTTTACCACCGATAATTCCGCATCGGCGACCTGGCTTATCGTTAAGCTTGCGGATATTATTCCGCTGCCGCCGAAAACATAATTGCCGGACAGCGAAATTCTTATTTGGTATGTGGTTTGTGAGTTCGCATAAGTTTTAGGCACGGTATATGCCGACGGCACAAATTGAACGCCTTCGTCATAATACTCAATTTTTACCTGGTTAAACGCCTCGGGGTTGCCGTATTCGCCGTAAACGAAGCTCTCTTGCCCGTACAGTGCGCCGTTAACGACCACCGTATATATCGGGTTTACCATCGTTCCGAAAACCGTAGTAACCGGCTGGTTATAGTAAGTTTCGCCGTCCCTTTCGACCGCGTTAAAGTACCCCGAAACCTGCTTTCTGTTAACCGTCAGCAGTCTTGTGAGAGTTTCCTGCGAAATATAATAATTGTTAATGTCCAAAGACGCGCTTCCGCTCGTACTCAGGATTATTCGGAACTCAACGTTCAGCGAACCCGCGTTAGGAACGTTCGCTCCGTCCATCCACACGATGTTGAAGCCGGACGAAGCCGCCTCGCCGTAATAGCCTCCCTGTCCGTTTTGCACGGTAAAATCCTGCGGGACGTTTACTTGGTTCAGATTGTACCCGGGAACCGCCGCATAAACGGTTTTGGGCACGAGCAACCCGTTAATTGCCGCAGTCGATACGGCGGCTCCGTAGGTAATTTCTCCAAGCGTTATTCCTTCCGCGGTCAACACGTTACGCGCTACAATAATATCTACGGCGTAGCTGTATTGCTCGAAGTTATTGTTCACATTTCCGTCTCCGTCGTAGGCTCTCCAAACAATGTTCCGCTTTTGTGATATAACTATTCCGCTGCCGTTCGCATGCAGTTTGACGTTCAAAACGTCGTCGGAATTCTCAAATGTCCATTTCCCGTTAATTACTCCGCCTAAATACTTAACAAAGCCCTGACTTCCGCTAAGGATGTACTGCTCCGCTTCCTTTAAGCTCATACCGTAAATTAAATGACCCGTCGTATTATCGCCAAGCTGCTCTTGCGGAATGTACGAGTTCAAATTATATGTCGGGAAAAGGCTCACAAGTTCGGGTAATTCCACCTGATAGTCGTGCGACAGCGCGGCGGATACATGAATAATTGTCGTAATACTTCCCTTATTGTTTTCATCCGAAACGATGACTTCGATAAGGTATGTTCCCGCATCGATTCCTTGCAGCGTCAGGATGTTTTGTTCCTCAAAAATGTACTCACCCGCCGCGTGCGTTTGCGCAGACACCCGTCTTAAAGAGTATATTAGCACGGGCTTTTGAGCCAAGGGCGAACCTCCCTGCGTAGTAAACGTCGCGACCGGCTCGCCGATAACTCCGTACGCATACATTAAATACGTGCCGTACTCCGTAGGCATCTGCGTCGCGGGGTTTATTGTTTCGGGGTCGGTTACGCGGCTTACTAAGTCGTCGCACACGCTTTGCTCGGGCAGCCCGACTATTATTCCGCGCTTCTTAATTTCGAAAACTTCCGCAAAGTTATATCTGTAATTATACCCTGCGGGCGATTTAATTACGGCGATATAATATCCGGCGGTTCGCGGTATGACCGACACTCTTCCCGTGCCTAAAATCAATGTAAACGCGTTTTCGGCTGCACGCGTTCTTGCATACATATTCTTTATGTAATCTCCGGTTTCGCTGTAATAAGGCCCTCCGACTGCAATAAATTTAGTATAAAGCTCGTTGTATTTGTTTATGTACGCCGCAGCCTCATCCTCGGTTATTTGGTAATACAACGGCGCGGGTGTAGGTAGATTGGCACCTTCTACTCCGGTATTTACCGTATAAGCCGTCGTATGAGTCGCTCCGTCGTAAACGATGTCCGACGTATTAGTATTTGCCGCAATCGAGAAAACCGGTTTTGGCGCGACAATAATCTGAATATTCTTTGTTACGGTATCATAGTTTCCGCTATGAAAGCCGTGGACTTTAAGGGCATAAGAATCTGAGGATACCGCGTAATATTTGCTGTAAAACGTATCAAAATTATTCGCGATAAACGCCGCCCCGTCGGTACCCGTGAGGAGCTCGTTCGTTACGGGATTCTTCGTTAAATCGATAGGCATAAAGGTTACGTTTATGTTGTGCGTCCCGGCGGTCGTCGTGCCCTCGGGGACGACAAACCGACCTAAAAGATACGAGCCTCCGCTGTCTATTGAGGTGCGGTAAAAATAGATTGTTCCGTTGTCATATTCTTCTCCGTATGCCGTTCCGTCGGCTTTTAAGAAAGTAACCTCCGTCAATGCGACTAATGCGGAGGACTCACCTGTTGTGGTTATTTCCGACCCTCCGTTTTCAACCGTCCTTTGCTTAAAGGTAATTGCCGAGAACGCCTCGCCGAACATGAGGTTGTATACCGCAGCGACTCCGCCCAAATAGCTTTCGGTGCGCCCCGCCTCGGGCGAGTGGTTTTCCGCAGCAAGGGAGAAAACTCCGGCAGACGCCTTCATAATTTCATACGTCCCGCGCGAAACCGCAAATCTTTCGGCATTTTCCAACGAAAGACGCGCTATATAATAGTATCCGCCCGCCTCGCTCGGTAAACTTGAAGCCGCCGCTTCGTCCAAATCAATATATTGGATTGAATAGTTCCCGCCCACAGGGGTGCTGCGCCCTACCACCATATATCTGTGTCCTTCCGTTAAAGGGTCATAATCCGTTTTACGGCTCGAATACAGTTTTGTTGAATAGGTGTTTTTGTCGTACAAGAAAATGGTGTTTACCGTATAAGTATTCGCTACGGCTTGCGTGAACGGCAGCATTGCCGACTGCGCGGGTATCGCCGCTCCGCTTCCGTGTTCAGTATGTAAAAAGTCCGTGCCGTAAAGAATAAACCCTCCCGATACCATCAACAACTCCGCACTTAATATGTTGTAATACTTAACCTCGGTGTTACTTTCATCCGCCGCTATTCTGTTTTCGGCGGCAAATGGTACGCCGTTTACAGTCGTATTCAACACCTCCGGCGAATAAAAATCGTTAAGTATGCGCATGTGGTCTACCGTATTGATATGGTTTTCGGAGGTTGCATTGTATGTGTACTGCAATGCGGCGTTGCGCTTATACGCCGAATTGGTTGTAGTATCGTTCATTTGCATATCGGCTCGCCGTCTTACGGTATACTCGATAGCCGGTTTTACAACTCGGAGGTTCCCCTCGACATACTCTTCGTCCAAAACGTCGGGCATTGTAAACACTACGTCGTAATACCGCCTGCTGTTACCCGTAGAAAAAAAGTCGTTTAGGAAATAAGTGCCTTCCGTTCGGTTGATAGCTAACCTCTCGCTGTAAATTCCGCTCAACCCCCACTTCATAAACGATGAGGGTGTTGCCGAATCCCCTATTGTCGCATAGAACGACGTATCGGTTAGTGTATTTGTCGTCAAAGCGAACCTTATGCAAACCTTTTCGCCTCTCTTTGCGCCGGCAGTCGCGCTTTGATAAACGCTCCCTTGTCCTCCTCCCGCCGAAAAGTTTTGAAATTGCGGATAGCTTGCCAATGTCTGCATCGATAACGTACAAGTATCTCCGCTGAAATAGTTGCCGGTTATTACGTAAAACTCAAAATTGCCGGCATAGTCGTTTTCAAGACGCACTATTCGGTTCTCCTCGTCGGTCCCCGCATAGATGTTTTCGGAGTTCATCTGCACCCGTAAATCGAACGTGTATGTGGCTGCGTCGACCTTCCAATTCCCTAAGCCTCCCGTATCTCCCGTATACTTTGCCACCGAGTAATTGCCGACCTCGTCAACGGCATATAAAAATACCGAGTACGTACCGCCCCGCGTCGAGCTGTATTTATTGTTATACGTTTCGGAAGCGTCGCTGTACGAGGGCACGGGATTCATTGACAGTACGTTCGGCATAGAAGTAGCCTCCCCCGTACTGTTCGCTCCTCTGTTTTCGAACAACCGCTCATCGCTCGAGCTGTTATAGGTTAAATTCCCTATAAACTGCTTCATCGTATTCACTTCGTTTGAAACGATTACCTTTGTGTCCGTCGCAAGGTTAAAATCCTCTTGGAGTTCGATCCTCGACGCGTCCGCTACGCTTACAAAAGCATAAACCTTTTCGCTCGAAAGATAGTTTATCGAGGACTTGCCCACCGAGTAACCGTCCAAAACAATTTCGGGGCACGCCTTATCGACATACCATTTCCCCGAAAGAATTTTGCTGCCTAAATCGCTCGTTTGCGAAATAACCGGCACGGGCGGCGCGTCGTTGTCTAATATGAAATACATCGGCGGCACGGACGCCTTTGACGGCGTCAATTGGTTGTTTCCTCCGATGAGCGTGCCTCCCTCATACCCCCTCGGCATAAAAGCGTTTATCGTAAATGCGTTTCGGTTTTCAGAGGTAATCGCGGAACCGAACGTTCCGTTAACGGTAAAGTCCGCATACGCCCAAACGGCATAGCTTCCTTCTTCAAAAATTAAACCCTCCGAAATCTTACTGACGGGGGCTCTTAATTCGTTCGAAATTTCTATGCCCAAATCCCCTCCCCAGTCCGAGGAGTCGGTTCCTCCGAACGCATTATACATAACCGGGCTCAACAAAGCGGCATAATCGGTAGGCACATACACGGAGTTATACCCGCTGTTCATACCCGAGTTCTCCGTCCTATAAAGTTCCGTCTCTCCTCCGGGATATTGCCTTAGTAAATTTTGCGTTAAAAGCGGCGATTGGACGGCACTTCCCCCGGTTCCCCCCCAAGAATAATTGCTTACGATGTTTTGATAGTCGAAAATCGTTGAGAAATTGGCATACGCCAAGCTCTTGAAAAATTCGTCCGCGGGATTTCGGGATACGGTTAATGCAAAAGACGTTAAATTCCCCGTTCCTTTAGTCGCCAAGGGCAGGGCTATCCTGATTGTATCCCCGTACTTGACGTACATTTTACTCCCCACCCCGTCCGGCGTTGATAAAACCGTTTGGTCGCCGTAGCTGTATACCGTAGAATCCGCACGGTTTATGCCCGACACCGTTATTTTCGCGCCGGGCGCGCCGGTGAAACCCGTCGGTTCGCTCGGAGCTTGGTTCCTTAGCGGTGTGGCGTATACCGAGTTCGTCCCGGAAAAATTGTCAAACCGTACGCCGATTTTCGACTCCGCAGTGTCCCCCGACAGGTCTAAATCGACCATTACGTCGGTTGAGTTTATCGTCGCGCTGATGCCCGATGCGCCCGTAATAACATAAAAAACCTCTAAATATCCGTGAGGGTCGTTTATTCCTTGAAAGAACGGCAACAGAATGCAGTCGGCGTTAAACGTAGCCGTGCTCCCCGCGCCGACCGTCCTCCCCGCCGCAATATTCGTTATATTCGAGCTTGTGGAACGGACTGTTGGCCCGTCCAAAAGATACCACCTCATCCCGTAGCTTACGGTGAACGGGGCTCCTCCCCCGTTAGTAATGCTTATATTGTACGAAGCGGGTATTTTGACCGTAGACAAAGCCAATGAACTCGGAATGTTTGCGTTGCCTCCTTCGGTTGCCGCAGAGCCTATTCCCAACCTAAGAGGGAGCATTAACGCCGTAAAAATCCCGTTAAAACCGTAGTATTCCGCGCCGTTAAGACTGGTCAGATCATTGTTCGCCAAACCGAAATCCTCGTCCTCGACAAGCCCGATGCGCGAAACCGCCGTGATGCTTCCGCCTCCCGCCTTCTGATATGTAACCGCTCCTTTTGCCGTAGCGTTGTATGACGTTGCGGTTCCCGTTGACTTGACTACGTAATCGTACAATGCTCGCGTATCTCCAACGCCGGTATAACTCGGAACCGTACCGCTCTGCGCAACGGGCGTAATTCCGTCTCCGATTCCCGCTGCCGAAAGGGTATTATTATTAAACTGCAGCCCCGTGAACGCTCCCGCAGCCGAGTTGCGCCTTAGCATTGTCAAGCCCCAATCGGCATAATATCCGGCGTCCGCGGAAGTATACTGCCCGTTATGATCTATGTCCGCATACTTGTCTTTCACACCATGACGGTTGAATTCCGTGTTCCGAACGGTTCCGTCATTGTACGTGTGAAAAAACATATCGCTATTCCCCGCGTCGGGAGTTTGCCACACAGCCGGCGGAAAGGCGGCAAGGGCTACCTTGCCGTCCTCCGATACGAAAAACGGGTTGTCGGGGTTGAGGATTTTTGCTCCGTGTGCGAACACCAACATGGCCGCTATTGCGGCGATGAACACCGCAACGGTTACCAATAAATTGCGCTTAATTACTTTCTTCATTGCTTGAAGCGAGGCATTTTTTTTGTAAAAAGGCGATAATTCACCCCTATACAAGTTCTATGCCTTATTATTATATATAATATAAGCGCGCGAATAAAGGGGCAGACTGTGGCGAAATTTTGTTCCGAAGTGAGGGTTGCGATAAATCTACAAAACATAGTACAATACAATGCGTGAGAATCTCTACAAAAGGAAGATACGGATTAAAAATAATTCTCGCAATCGCGAAAGAAAAACGGGGGCTGACATCCGCCGCTCTTTCTTGCACTCTCGACGTTTCAAAGGTGTACTTAGAACAGGTACTGACGCTGCTTAGAAATGCAGGTATTATCATTTCTACGCGCGGCAGCGACGGCGGTTACAAGCTTGCAAAAAAAGAAGAGGCGATTACGATTTACGAAATTCTGCTTGCTGCCGAGCCTTCGGTTTTTGAAAAAACGGAGGGGCAAAACGGCGTGTTCGATGCGGAACTGCACCTTTCGGTCTTTTCGCCCTTAGATGCGGCAATTGAAAATACGTTATCCAAAATAACCGTTTCGGATGCCCTTAACGCAGGCGGCGGAGCAATGTTCTTCATATAAATTACATAAACAAAATGGCAAAGGAAAAAACTACGTCGCCCGTTCAGGACAAACCCACAAGCGAGCAGGACAGGAGAGAGAGGGTTGACCTCGTTCAAAAAAACATTGAAAAGAAGTTCGGTAAAGGCTCTCTTATTCTTATGGGAGCGCAAGCTTTGGAGAATATCCCCGTAATTTCAACGGGCTGTTTACTTATTGACAAAGCAATAGGAGTCGGCGGAATTCCTAAAGGAAGAATCTCCGAAATATACGGGCCCGAGGGTTCGGGCAAGACGACGCTTTGCTTACAAATCGTAGCTCAGGCGCAAAAAGCCGGCGGCATTGTCGCATACATCGACGCGGAGCATTCGATTAACCCTCAATACGCAAAGGCTTTGGGCGTTGACATCGACAAAATGTATCTCTCACAGCCGAGCAGCGGCGAGGAGGGCTTAGACATCGTAAACGAGCTTGTTAAGTCCGCCGCCGTTGACCTTGTTATCGTAGACAGCGTCGCGGCTCTCGTGCCCTCAACCGAACTGTACGGCGAAATCACCGACACGACGGTCGGCTTACATGCGCGTATGCTTCAAAAAGGCATACATTTAATGACCGGCGCAATCAACAAAACGAACACGGCGGTGGTTTTCATCAACCAATTGCGTTCTAACATTCAAGCCGGCCCTGCCGCTTACGGCGGCCCTAAGGACGTAACCACCGGCGGCAAGGCGTTAAAATACGCGGCGGCTCTCCGTTTGGAGGTTCGTAAAGGCGAAACTATCAAGGCGGGCGACACGATTGTCGGCACGAAAACCTACGTAAAGGTCGTAAAAAACAAGTTCGCTCCCCCCTTCAAAACCGCCGTCGTTGATATGATTTACGGACAAGGTATGTCCGCACTCGCCTCGCTTTTCGACTACGGTTTGGAGCAAGGCTTAATTACAAAAAGCGGTTCGTTCTTCTCGTTCAAAGGCGAACGCCTCGCGCAGGGTCGCGAAAAGGCCCTTGAAATTCTCGGAACGCGCGCGGATATCACCGACGAAATCGAAAAATTGTTTTATGACGATTTGGATTCGCAGACGCCCTCCCCTTCCGACCAAAGCGACGACGAATAATAGGGAGCGGACAATTGTGTTGTCATTATTGCACACTGATTGTTCACGCTCGATAATATGCTGATATGGCAACCGTAAAAACAAAAAAAGGCACCGCTCCGTGCGGAAGATTCCGCTACGAGTTCAACCGTGCGCCGTTTTCGTTCGACAACCACACGGTTAAAAAGCTCACCCGTATAATCGCGCTGTCGTTTCTTGGGGTTGCGGTAATTCTTCTTCTTTTGTACGTATTTGCCTCGCCCTTAGCCACCGACAAATACACTAACGAAAAAAACGAAACGGCTTTTGCGGACGGCGAAGTCGGCGCGGCGCAGGACGCGCTTGCGGGTTGGCAAAGCTACATTGCCGACGACGTTTTATACAAGGACGTCATTGTCCCCGCATCGCACAACGCGGGCACTTTGAAAACAAGGCTTTTCGGATTAATTCCGCTTGAAAAGCTCAATTGCCAAGAGGACGATATTTTTACGCAGTTGGTTTACGGCATACGCAGCTTCGATTTGCGCTTCGGCGAAAACCCTATTAGCAAAATTAAGGGCGCGGACAGCATCGTTTACGTCTGCCACGGCGGAATTTCGGTCGCGAAATACTCCCTTAAAAACGTGTTGGAGGACGTAATTGCTTTTAATCAGCTCTACCCCGACGAAATAATTATCCTCGGTTTCGACACCGGCAACGTCAAAAGCGCAGAGGCAAAAAAGGAAGTTTCCGCGCTCTTTACCGAGTATCTTACCCCCTCTTTAGTCTTTTTGGCTTCCGACCCTAACCCCAATACCGCAACGATGAAAGAGCTTCGCGAAAGCGGCAAAAGGCTGATTATTAGTTCGTCGTTTTACGCCGAAGCGGTACCCTTTACGCAATATTTGGGCACTTGGTCAGGCGAATATAACTTCAGCGACTATATTGACACCGCGGGTGCCCGAAGGCTTTACGACCATTATAGTTTTCTGTTGTTGAACGAAGCTGCGGCGGATGCTCCTCCGATTTCTTTTTCCACAAACCGCGCGCGCTCGGGCGAGGCGGTGCCGTGGCGCACGCCCTACGACTTTATGCTCAACGACCGCTCCGAGCTTACACTGTTTTATGACTTCCTTGAAAGGAATCCGGACGTACTTATGAACGTACGTGAATTCTCCGGCGATTTTATGACTCACGATTACTTCCAAACGGGGCGATGCGTTTTGCTAAACGCGGCAAAGGGCAATATTGACGGAGAAAAACAACAGGAGTTTGTTGAAAAATTAAACCTCCTTCTTATGCAATAAAATATGTTAGGGCTAATAGATTACGGCTTAGGGAATATGTTCAGCCTTAAAAACTCCTTAAGCTTCATCGGCGCGGAATACAAAATTGTTAAAACCCCTGACGATGCGGAAGGTTTATCGCGCTTGATTTTACCCGGTGTCGGAGCTTTCCCGGACGGTGTGGCAAAGCTCAAAAACTCCGGTCTTTTTGGTTTTTTACAAAACGATTACAAGGATAATTTACTCGGAATTTGCTTGGGTGAGCAGCTTTTATTTGAGGAAAGCGAGGAGTTTTCCCTTACAAAAGGCTTGGGCTTAATCCCGGGAAGCGTTACAAAAATTAAAGCGGAGGGGCTTAAAATTCCGCACATCGGTTGGAACAAACTGTCCGTAACCGCAGAAGACAGCGTAGTTTCGGGCAGCGACGGAGCGTTTGTATATTTCGTCCACAGCTTTGCCGCGGTGACGGAGGATAAATATATCACTTCGTTTACCGACTACGGCGGACAAACCGTCGCAAGCGCGAAGAACGGTAAAACGCAGGGCACGCAGTTCCACCCCGAAAAAAGCGGCGAGGCGGGGCTTAATATCCTGCGAAAATTTTTGGCTTGATAATAAACGAAATATTGAACGGCGGGCGGGAAAAGAAGATAATAAAGTCATGGTAATTATCGTTTCGGGCGCGTCGTCGGGCATCGGCTATGAATGCGCAAAATTGTTCGCCTCGTCGGGGCACAAGGTTTACGGGCTTTCGCGCAGCGGCGTTTCGGCACAGGGCGTTACGGGCATTTCCGTCGACGTTACCGACGAAGCGGCGGTTACCGCCGCCGTAAACCGTGTTTTTATTGCCGAGGAAAGAATTGACGCTCTCGTGAACGCCGCCGGTATGGGCATTAGCGGCGCGACCGAATGCACCTCTCTTAAGGACGCTAAATACCTCTTCGATGTGAATTTCTTCGGAACGTTCTCCCTCTCAAAGCTTGTTTTACCTTATATGAGAGCGCAGACGGAGGGCGGAAGAATAATCAATATCAGCTCCCTTGCGGCGGTGTTTTCAATTCCCTTCCAAAGCTTTTATTCGGCGTCCAAAGCGGCAATTAACTCGCTGTCCGCGGCAATAGCCGCCGAGGTTGAGCCGTTCAATGTTCACTTAACCTCTATTATGCCCGGCGATATCAAGACGGGTTTCACCAAAAACCGCGTAAAAATTGAACCCCTGCCCGAATATGCCGCCCGCGTGAACCGCTCCGTCGCCGTTATGGAACACGACGAGCAAACCGGTATGCCTCCGCGCCGTATCGCCGAAGCCGCCCTGAAAGTCTTAAATAAGAAAAAACCGCCCCTTTCGGTCACGGTCGGAGCAAAATATAAACTCCTAAGGCTCCTGTCAAAGCTCCTCCCCGAAAGCCTCGCTCAAATAATCATCAAAGGTATTTACGGTTAGTTTTTTGATAATGTGAGTTCTTTGGGGAGGGGAATGTGAGTTCTTTGGGGAGGGGGAGGAATCTGCATTTCAGAGAAACGTATTCTCCTCCCCCTCCCAAACCCGCCCCCTCCTCTTGCAAAGCTTATCGGGGGGAATGTTTTCCGAAAAGAAATTAGAACGGATATTTGGGTTATACACAAAGGGCGCGGATTGTTGCGCCCTTTTCCTTTTGTTTTAGTGGATTCTTTCGGGGAGTGGGAAATACAATATGAAAGAGAGAGGGATGCTAAGGGGGAGGACAGGATGTCCTCTCCCCTTGCTTTAATAGTGAGCGCGCGCCCGAAGGGCATGCAACGCGAAGCGTGCCGCGAGAACAGGGAGAGGAATCTGCATTT
>JAISKW010000111.1 GCA_031260775.1 Christensenellaceae bacterium | reverse complement strand
TATTGACGGGCTCGTAACCGAATTCACATTGACGCTTGCGTCGGGTTCATACCCCGCAGTTTGGAAATTAGTTTCGCTGTCGGCGGACGACATATTGCCGATAGATAAATCAATATACAAACCGCTACCGCAAGACCCCGGCGGCGACGGTACAACAAGCGGTGACGGCACTACGGGCGACGGCACTACAAGCGGCGGCGGCACAACCGGCGACGGTACTGCGACGGGCGGCGACGGCACTACGGGCGACGGTACTACGACGGGCGACGGCACTACGGGAGACGGTACTACGGGCGGCGGCTCAACAGGCGGCGACGGCAGACCGGGAGAAGGCACTACAAGCGGCGGCACTACGGGCGGCGACGGCACTACGGGCGGCGACGGCAGACCGGGAGAAGGCACTACGGGCGACGGCACTACGGGCGACGGTACTACGACGGGCGACGGCAAACCGGGAGAAGGCACTACAGGAGAAGGCACTACAGGCGACGGTACTACGACGGGCGACGGCACTACGGGCGGCGGCTCAACAGGCGGCGACGGCACTACGGGCGAAGGCTCAACAGGCGGCGAAGGC
This sequence comes from Christensenellaceae bacterium, assembly GCA_031260775.1. Classification (GTDB taxonomy): domain Bacteria; phylum Bacillota; class Clostridia; order Christensenellales; family DTU072; genus JAISKW01. Next base: position 6,241 of record JAISKW010000111.1, on the reverse strand, counting down.
TCAACAGGCGGCGAAGGCAGACCGTAAGAAGACACAACGCCTCCCGTTAACGGCGGCGTAATAGTAGAATAGACCGCGTCGGACGTGTTGTCATTCTGCACGAAATCGCAGAATCCATATCAATATACAAAATCAATGTCGGACGTGTTGTCATTCTGCGCAAAATCGCAGAATCCATATACAAATTTATTATATTAAAAGCAGTATAAAGCCCTTCGCCCTCGCACTGCAAAAAGAACATAGAACGCGGCGCAGTCAAGGGAAAAAACGACGAAGTCGCCCTTGACTGCGTTCAAGCGTTTTATGTTAAACCAAATACGCGAGGGCAAGGCGAATATACTGCAATAAGCAGGTAAAGAACCCGAACCCGGGCAAAAGCCTCTCCGAACCCGAGCAAAAACCTCTCCGAACCCGAGCAAAAACCTCTCCGAACCCGAGCAAAAGCCTCTCCGAACCCGAGCAAATACCTCTCCGAACCCGCACTCCTAAAGTAATAAACAATCTAATAAATCCGCTCTAAAAGCGTTTTAAGGGGCGTCGGGGGAAATCGCAATCCCCCGACCCCTTTCTTTTGGAGCTTTTCTTTCCCGGGAAAGAAAAGCGGAAGAATGAAGAATGCGGAGCGTAATAATAAATGAACCCTGCCCCCTGCACGCAGGGTGACAAAACGACTGCCTCGTTACAACGGTCTTATTTCCCGTTTACCGTATTGCCGCGCAACAAATCCAAAAGAACCGTGAAACGCTCGGCTGTTTGGTTGTTTTGAATCATCCGCCACAACGTTTTTTGCGAGCCTACCAAAATCACCGCGCTTTTTGCACGGGTTACGGCGGTATACAGCATACTTCTATGCGCGAAAAATGACATATTCGGCGGCAAAACTACGATAACAAGAGGGAACTCCGAGCCTTGACTCTTGTGGATACTCACCGCATACGCCGGAATAATTTCTTCCTTTTCCGCGCCCTTATATATACACTCCTTGCCGTCCTCGAATTTTACCGTGAAATTGCTTTTCGAAAGCTCTGTTATGAACCCCACGTCGCCGTTGAAAACCCCCTTGCCTTCCTCGAAACCGCCGTCTGTTACCCACTCCAAATCGTAATTATTCTTCGCGTGCATTATGCGGTCGCCCTTGCGGAACTCGAACTCGCCGATACGAACCTGCAAATCGGGGTCGCCGTTAAGCGCGTCCTGCAGGGTGCGGTTCAGGTTGTGTATGCCGGCCTCGCCGTCCTTTTTCGGCGCGAGCACCTGAATATCCTTCCACGAAACGTTAAAGTGCCCGGGCAGACGGTCGCGGACGTACGAAACTACCGCGGCGGGGATATCGTTTACGTTCTCCTTGCAATCAAAGAAAAAGTCTTTTGAATGCGCGTTGTCGATAATAGGCATAAGCCCGTTGTTTATGCGGTGCGCGTTGTCGATAATATAGCTGCCCTCGGCTTGACGGTATATTTCGGTTAAGGATATTACGGGGAACATCCCCGCGGCAATAACGTCCGCCAAAATATTGCCTGCCTGCACTGAGGGAAGTTGGTCTTTGTCGCCCACCATAATGAGGTGCGAGCCGGTGGGCATTGCGCGCAAAAGTGCGGAAAATATAAACACGTCGCACATGCTTATTTCGTCACAAATTACGACATCGGTATCCAATTGCTCAACTTCGTTATACCGATAGGTGTATTTGTCGTCAACGCGTGTCGCGCCTAAGAGGCGGTGAATAGTCTGCGCTTGCAGGTCACCGCTCGCCTGTGCCATACGTTTTGCGGCTCTGCCCGTCGGGGCGCAGAGGCTGCACTTAAGCCCCCTCGCGACGAGCATTTCGCGCACGCATTTGGTTATTGTGGTTTTGCCGGTACCGGGGCCGCCCGTAATTACCATTACGCCCTTAGAAATTGCCGTTTCGATTGCGTCGTACTGCTTGTTGTTCAAAAAAATTTTATTCTGCTCCTCGAACGCTTTAATTTCGTTTTCAAGCACAATACTGACCATGTCCGCGCCGTCGTTGAGTCGGTTCAAGTGGTAGGCTATAGCCTTTTCCGCGCTGAAAAACATACGGAGAGCGAAGCCGACTTCTTTGCCTTCGCGCGAAATCCGCACGATTTTACCGCTCCTCTCCAAAACAAGGACGGCTTCGCTAACCTCGTCCTCCGTGCAAGAAAGCAGCGCGGCGGCCTTTTCGATAATTACGGAATACGGCACATAGGTGTGCGAGTTAGTTTGCGCCTCGTTTTCGATTGTGTACACTACCCCGGCTTGGCAACGGTAAAGAAGATTGGACGAAAACCCGATTTTTACGGCAATCGTATCGGCAGTTTTGAAGCCGAAGCCGTCGATGTCCTCGATAAGCTTGTAGGGGTTGTCCTTAACGACGTCAAGGGCTTTGTCCTTGTAGGCGTTGTAAATTTTTATTGCCTTGGAAAGCGGCACGCCGTGCTTTTGAAAGAACAAAATCACCGACTGCATTTCCTTATGTTTTTTGAAGTCCTCCGAAATTTTGGCTAACGTTGCCTTGCCTATGCCTTTAATGCGCGTCAAGCGTTCGGGGTTATTTTCCAAAACCTCGAGCGTTGCCGCCCCGAATACGGCAACCATTTCGCGCGCGACCTTTTCGCCTATGCCGCGGAAAAGCCCGGAGGCGAGGTAATTAATAATCCCCTCGCGGTCGGTCGGGGCGTTATAGGCAATTTCCGTCGCGGAAAATTGCCGTCCGTAGGAGGGATGCTCCGTGTATTCGCCGATGAGAGTCACGGAAATCTCGGCTTGTACGTCGGGGAAGCAGCCGACAACCCAAAGAGCCGGCGCGTTTTCCGGCTCGATTTGCATAATCGTGTAGCCGTTTTCGTCGTTTCGAAAACGTATCTTTTTTATTATTCCCGAAACCGTCATAAGCTTTCATTTATTATACAGTCAATTCTAAAAATGTCCTCTTAATGTTATACTTAAAGCGGATTGTTATGCTTCGCGCGGAAAGGCTAATTAAAAAGTACGACGACGGTACGGAGGAAGTTCTTTCCTCCGTCAGTTTTACTTTACCCGATACGGGATTAGTGTTTATCTTGGGCAAAAGCGGCAGCGGAAAATCCACACTCGTAAACATTTTAGCGGGGCTTGATAGCCCAAACTCCGGCGCGGTTTACTTAAACGGCTCGGAAATCGGCAAGGAATTAACCCGTGAGGAATACCGCCGCAACTGCGTATCGTTTGTCTTTCAGGAAATCTGCTTGAACAAAAGCCTGAACGCCGTCGAAAACGTCAACTCGTCGCTGAGAATTATAAACGAATCCGACCTATCAGCGGCAAAAAACGCGTTAAAGGACGTGGGGCTCGCCGGCAAGGAAAGGCGCAAAAGCCGCGCTTTAAGCGGCGGTGAGGCGCAACGTACCGCCGTTGCACGCGCGCTAATAAAAAAACCCGAGGTCGTATTCGCCGACGAACCCACCGGACAGTTGGACGAAAACAACGGCAGAGCGATTTTCAAGGAACTGCAATTTGCCGCGCAAAACACGCTGATTGTCGTTATCACCCACGACCGTGCCTCCGCCGAGGAGTTCGCCGACCGCATTATCGAAATCGAAGACGGCAAGATTGTTTCGGATAAAGTCCGTAACCCCCGTGGCGTTGCCCCCGTCACGTTAGACAACGGGAAAAAAGAAATAATTATCGAAAACGGCTGCGTTCTCACGCAAGAGGACTTAGATATACTGAATTCGCACCCCGAATACACGCTTATAGTATCCGAAAATGCGGCTTTCATCAATTACGAAAGTCCTAAATTCACCGCACCTTTGAGGCTTTCGGCAAGCGCGCTCGCAAGCGAGTACGGCTATACGCTTGCGGAAGGCGTAATAGCAGGGGCAAACGCCCGTGCCTGCAACAAAGCGGCGGAAAAAAGCGGAGAGCGTCTGTCCACCAAAAACGCAATCTATTTTGCGGGGAGAAACTTCCTTTCGTCTTGGGTGCGTGTAACGGCGGCAATTTTAATAATTTCCTTAATCGCGAGCATCGCGGGGTTGGGAATTTGCGTTATCGCCTACGACAAGTACGGCGCGCAGGCGCAGGCGTTCAAGGACAAACACGAAACCGAGGCGGTACTGTATCAGGGCGAAAGCGACGGTAACGTCACAATTAAGTCGGCAAAAACCTTCCCAACGGCAGTTGCGGCAAACTTAAAAAGCGATTCTTCAAACTTCAGCGTGCAGCGGTTGTACAGCGCGTACGGGTTCGTAATCCCCTCTGTTGACGCGCTCGGCGAGAGTACAACCTCCGCTGTTGTTGAAAACACGCCGTTTTCATCTTTTATTTCGGCGGATACCCCTTTTGCCGCGACGGGCGTTTACGAAACGACTTATGCGGATATGCAAGCGCATTTCGGCTATCCGTTTAAGAACGAAAAATACCGTGGGGTAAGCAATCCGTTCGTGATACTCTTCGATACGTACTACGAAAAAGCCTTGGATTCGGCGCGCGCCCTCTACGACGGCGGAGGCATTCTTGCCCCAGCCGAAAACGAGGATTTACCCGATCTAATCGTGCGGTTTTTGCAACATCCCGTAAGCGACGGCTTTTTTACGACCGAGCAAAAAGAGGCGTTATCGAACGACTTTGTACGGCGCGCCGTATATGCGAAAATACAGGAGCGCATCGAGTACGACGGCAAGCCGTGGCGAACAAGCTTCGACATTCTGTTTAACGAATTGATAGCTACGGATTTTTCAGACCTTGCAAAATTCGCCTCGTCCTCGCTTGCGCCGAGCGCGAAAGAGACCGAGCTTATACACAGTATATTCAAAGACCACGGCACGCTTGAAGAAATTTTCAGCGACAGGCGCGAGAGACTGACTGCGGTCACTTTCCGTTCGTATTTTCCGCAAAGCGGCGCGCCGCAAACGCCGGCTGCCTTGGGAGAGCAATTCCCTAACTCCGCCGCGGTGGGCTTGTACTACGCCGCAAACGGCGGCGACGTAACTATGCTTGACGCCTCGGGCTTCCCGTACGTTTTGAACGGCGACGGCACGCCTATCATCGACCTAAGGGCGGACGGTATGCCCGAAACTGAAATCGGACGCGCGTTGCCTGCCGTCGTCGTCACCGATTTTATGGTTTTTGCCGCGACAAAGCTCTTGTCCGATTATATCGAAACCCACGAAACGGGTATCGAATTTGCCCTCCCTAAGACCCGAAACGAGCTTAAAGAGTTCTTGAACAGCGGTTTCGAGGGCGCGCTTGCCGCAACCTTTAATATCTTGAACGAAAGGTATCCCATTGCGGATTTCCGTATTGCGGGCATCGTTGAAACCGGCTATGCCGAAAAATATTTGGACGTTTTGCTCGGCGGCGGCACGGCAAAAGAGCAGTTAGACTTCGCGTATAATGTGGAAAATTATTACCTCGCACTCTTTGCCGCAACCGATTTCCACAAGTTTTGCTACACGAATAACGTTATTACCGACGGCGAGCATTATACCTCCGTATCCTCGGAGCAACTTGCCTCGTATTTGAGCGAGTCGCCCGACACCGTAAAATATGCGGCGGGTATTAACTATACTTATGTTACTGACGCGCTTGCCGATAAGGAAGCGGTGGTAACGCAGCTGTATTATTTGCGGAAATTCGGCACCGAATTCGACCCGCTTTTGCCCCCTCAAACGACGGCGGACGGCATAAGGGTTGTCGCGGTCATTGTCTCGCCGAACAACTATTTTGATGAAAAGGACGGCATAATTTTCTCCGACGGCTATTTCGCACGGTTTGCGCAGAGCGTTAATTACTTTGCGGGGCTTGCGGTGCAATTCAATTCCGACTCCTCAATAGACAGACTGTTCGAGCTTGTAAAGAACAATAATTTGTATTACCGTTCGTCGTACTCGCCGCTTTTGAACGATGCGGCGGAGGTAATCGACACGATGCGCGAAATATTTACGCCGCTTCTGTTCGTATTGATGTTCGCGTTGATTGTTGCCACGGCGACGTTCGTTGCGGCAAGCGTCGTGCGGAACAAGCGCGAAATCGGCGTTGAAAGGGCGTTAGGGCTGAATAAGAGCGGAGTAATACGCGTGCATTCGTTTGTGCCGTTCGTGATAGCCGTAGGCGCAATGCTCGCCTCGGCGGCGTTCACGTTTATGAATTTGGAGGTGACGAACACGATTTTGCACAATACCATACCGGGGCTTAAGTCCGCCGCGTTCGAAAATATTGAGATTATTTATTTCACCGCGCTTCCGTTTATAATAGAGGG
>JAISKW010000032.1 GCA_031260775.1 Christensenellaceae bacterium | reverse complement strand
CATTCTCCTCGATTAAAAGAATTTTATTCTTCATATTAGGGTCGGACTTGCTCATTTTTTTATCCGGCTCCTGCAGACTCATAATGCGCGCGCCGATTTTCGGAATATAGTAACCCGGCACAACAAACGTGTCGCCGTAAATCTTATTAAACCTTTCGGCAACGGTTCGGCATATCTCCATGTGCTGCTTTTGGTCTGCGCCGATTGGCACAATATCGGTATCATAAAGCAGTATATCGGCAGCCATAAGTACGGGATAATCGAAAAGCCCCGCGTTAATATTGTCCTCGTGCAACTCGCTTTTGGACTTAAATTGAGTCATCCGTTGCAGTTCTCCCATATAGGTATAGCAGTTCAAAAGCCACGACAATCTCGCATGCGCGCCGACCTGTGATTGTATGAAAATTGCGGTTTTTTCGGGGTCGATGCCGGCGGCGATATATTGCGCGAAGAAGTCGAAGGTCTTTTTTCTAAGTATCGCGGGGTCTTGGCGCACGGTGATAACATGCAAATCGGCAACGGGGCAGAAGCATTCATATTCGCCCTGCAAACTCACCCAATTTTTCAGCGCGCCTAAGTAGTTTCCGAGCGTGACGTCGCCGCTCGGCGCGCACGCGCTCAGCATTCTTTTCATAACAATTATTATATAGCAACTTTTTCAAAATGAGTAAGTCCGCGGTGAGGAAAAGAAAACAAGGCGCGTGGTTGCGCCTTGTTGTGTAACGTCATAGCCCTTCTTATTGTTTCTTTTACAAAACATTCCTCCGCCCCTCCCAAAATCAAATCACATTCTTTTGTCATACTTAATTACGACGCCGCCGGGGGGCGTTATAGAGTAGTCGCCGTAGACAATCCATATAATATTTTCCTTGCGTTTAGGCATATCGCAGTAGCCGTCCGTGAAGATGATTTTGTTTTTAATGTCGCGGATGGCATCGAATGCATCCACCATTGCGGAGAAATTCGTGCCGCCGCGTCCCGTTACCTTTAGCTTCGCCACATCATTTTTTGTTTTAATTTGCGTAAAGCCGCCGAAATTCACGTCGCAAAACCCGACATGTACCTCGGAGGATACCTTCAGAACGTTCAAACACTCGGATAAAAACGTTTTTATAAACTCGTTGCTAACCGAACCGCTGCTGTCGATAACTATTGCCGATTTCGGCTTCCCGGCATATTCCTTCGTGAGGGGTTGCCGCAAGATATTCCCCTCGTCGATTTCTAAATTTTCGTAATCGAAATCTAAATCATTGCTTTCGGTGTAATATTGTAATAATGCTTTCCAATTAACGCGAGGAGCAATCTCTTTAATTTCGCCGGCTGAATACTCGGCTTCGCCCGGGTGTGTACCCCAACCGATGAATTGGAATTCTTCGTTTTTAATTCCGTCTTCGTTACCGAGAGGTTCATCGCAATTAAATTCGGCGTTTCGGTATCTTCTATTGCGCCTTAAGGCCCCCTTTTCGTCTGAATTTGACGACCCGTTTTCGTCTGAGTTTGACGGCCCGTTTTTTTTGACAGTCTGCTCGCCGCGTTCACCGTTCCATTGTGTGTGGTCGCCGCATTCATCGTTCCACATCTTTCCGATTTCTTTTCGGTCTGCATTTTTATTCAAAATATCGTAAAGTTCCTCGGCGGTGTAAAGCAGCGCATCGTCGATATTAACCATCCCCTCCATAATCGGCAGTCCGTCCAATTCAAGATTTTTGTTAATAATTGCATCGGTTGCCATGTTCCAAATTAGATAATTTTTGCCCTTCATTCGCGGGATATGGTTGAAATAAATATGCAAATACTCGTGAGTCAGTACAAATAGCTGTGTTTTTTCATCCAATTGTGAAAGCCAAATTCCGTTATATGTAACGCTTTTGCCGTCGGTAAAAGCAGTACTGTAATTGCAATAAAAAAGAGGCACGCCGTCCGTTGTGCCGCGCAAAAACGGATACCTGTCCAACATTTTTTCTTTTAAGCCGACTATATCTAACACTTCAACTATCTGATTTTGCGGATAATCGCCTTTCGTGCGGTGTCCGTGCCTGCCCATAAAAGGTCAAAAGCCGAGAGAAATTCCTTGCCGAAAAGCAAAATAAAGCGACGAATATCGCCGATTTGCGTTTCGTCAGCCGCTTGCAACGCCATAAGATGCGCAATTTTGTCGTTCATTGTAAAGGTTGCGATGTCTTGGGCGGTGTAGTTTTCCATGATAATATCTTCAATCGAGATTATGGGAGTATCCAAAAACGCGCAGAACTCTTTTGTGACTTCCTTACCCACGAGCGCGCGGAGCATTTTCGGCTTTTTTGAGGAGTAAAGCAGTTTGCTTGCGAACTCCCACTTGCGCGGGTCGGCGTTAGGCTCTTTCCCCGTGAACGGCGTACGCAGAGCTTTGCCGTCGGTGAAACGCACATACGACAAAATTAACGGGTGGATTTTTTGCGGACAGTAGTAAATAGCGTCCTCTATTCTAAGAGGCGCGTACTCGGCGTCATCTTTGTTTGCCCAATCAATCCAAGTCATAAGGGTGGTGTTTATGTAGATATGCGCGAAGCGGTTGTAGAGCGGCTCAACAAGCTCGTTTGCACAGGAGGAGTCCTCCGTTTCGTTGCCTGCCGCCACGATTCGGGCGTTGGAGGGCAGCTTCCAAAGCCCGTTTATTTCCTTATCTAAAATGATGTTAAACGCCATTCCCTGAATGGAGGGGAGCGCGTTTGTTAGTTCGTCGAAAAATGCGATATGGAGTAGATGCGGTTTCGCTTCGCATTTTTTGCACAACCGCTTGTACCATGTGGGAGGGATATCGATAATTTCGCCGGTGTTAGGGTTGTACGCGCTTTTGCCGTTGAGGGCATCGGGGGTGGCGTTACGGAGATAAAGGACCTCGCAATCGGGGTCTAATTGTTTAACGCGCGCGCTT
>JAISKW010000030.1 GCA_031260775.1 Christensenellaceae bacterium | reverse complement strand
TTATAATTCAGGGTGTGTGCTTGCGTGGAAATGTGGATATTGAGGCTTGGCGAGACCTCGCGGCAGAGCATAAGCGCGCCTAAATCCGAAATAATTACGCCGTCTACAGCTGCTTTTTCGAGCTCCTTAAAATACTGTTTTAACCCTTGAATATCGGAGTTTCTTGCAAAAATATTCGCCGCAACGAACAACTTTTTGCGACGTTTATGCGCGTATTCTACGCCGTTTACGATGTCCTCAAGGGTGAAATTCCCCGCGTTTGCCCTCAGCGAAAAGCTTTCGCCGCCGACATAAACGGCGTCCGCACCGAAGTGGAACGCCGTTTTAAGTTTTTCAAATGTGCCCGCCGGGGCAAGGAGCTCCATTTACAACTATTTCCGTGCGATTGCCGCTTTTGCGGCGGCGACGATATCCGCTTCTTCAAGGTTAAACGCTTTACGCAGATACCCGATTTTGCCGACCTCGCCGAACTTTTCTTTAACGCCGACCGAAGTTAACGGTGCGGGATAGTTTTCAGCCAAGACCTCCGCGACCGCGCTGCGCAGTCCGCCGATTACATTGTGATTTTCCGCCGTAACTGCCGCGCCGGTCTTTTTAACCGACTTTATTATTGCCGCCGCATCTATAGGTTTAACCGTAGGAACTACGACGATTTCCGCGTTGATTCCCTCTTCCTCAAGCAATTTTGCCGCGTTTACCGCCGTTTGAACCATTACGCCGGAGGCAAATATAGACACATCCTTGCCGGGCTTTAACACGTTTGCTTTGAAAAGGTCAAATTTATATCCTTCCTCAAAAATAGGCGAGGGAACTTTACGGAACATTCTCACATAGACCGCGCCTTTATATGCTAAGATTTGCGGCAACGCTTGTGCGAACTCAACGTTGTCGGTCGGCTCGTAAATTACGATGTTAGGGATGCTCCTAAGCATTCCGATATCCTCGAGAGGCATATGAGTTCCGCCGTTAAGCTCGGCGGCAATCCCCGGGTCAGAGCCGATAATTTTAACGTTTTGCTTAGCATAGCATACCGAAATCATCAACTGGTCGGCAATACGGCGCGTAACAAAAGGCCCGAACGAGTGTATAAACGGTACAAAACCGTACGCCGACAACCCTGCCGCCGCGCCGCACATGTTCTGCTCGGCGATTCCGACGTTAATTACCTTGTCGGGGTACTTTTTCATCAAAGGAACCGTTTTTGAGCAGCTTGCTAAATCCGCCTCTAATAAAACAACGTTACCCTTTTCTTTGGATAGTTCCGTATCTAAAAACGCGACTAAAACCTCGCGCATTTCCATTGCTTTTAACTCTGCCATTATGCGTTTACCTCCTTTTTGCCTGCCTCAACCATATCTTTCGTTAAAGACATCGAGTGGCATTTGAACCCGATACTTTCGGCGTACGAAACGCCTTTGCCTTTTTTGGTGTTCAAAATGACCATAGACGGTTTCCCGTTCTTCTTGTTTTTGGATTTTGCCTTTGCGATTGCTTTGTCGATTGCGTCTAAGTCGTGCCCGTCAATAGATTGCACATTGAACCCGAACGCCTCCCACTTTTTGTTTAGCGGAGCGATATCGTTTATGTCTTCGACTGTGCCGTCAATTTGGCAATGGTTGTAGTCGGTAAAGGCAATTAGGTTCGAAAGTTTCTTTTGAGATGCGAGCATTGCAGCCTCCCAAATTTGCCCTTCTTGCGATTCGCCGTCGCCGATTATCGAATAGATTGTGTTGCTATGCCCTTTGATTTTTGAGCCGATTGCCATACCCACCGCACACGAAAAGCCTTGCCCTAAACTGCCTGCCGTCATATCAACGCCGGGCGTTTTGTTCATATCGCAATGCGAGGGGAGCTTAGTGCCGCCTTGATTGAGCGTCAAAAGCGTTTCGCGCGGGAAAAATCCGCTTGCTGCGAGTGCCGAATATAACGCCGGGCCCGCATGACCTTTACTCAAAACGAGCCTGTCGCGCGTTTCGAGTTTTGGCTTTGCCGCCCTGTATTTTAGCCGTTTGCCGTACAGGACTGCCAAAACGTCCGCTATCGACAAGCAACCTCCGATGTGACCCGACCCGATACTGCCTATACAGTCCAGTATGTTGGTTCGGATTTCCTTTGCCAAATTTACTACTTTTTCTTCCATAATAATTTATTATTTTTGCGGTTTATTTTTCATAGCCTTTAAGAGTCCCGAAATGCCCTTAAAGAAATGTCCGTTGAATGCCAAAATCAGCCCCTCAAGCATACCCTTACTGACCACGCCCTTACTGCCCAAATACAACTGCCTCAGCGGCATATTCGGAGCGGCGGCGCGTGCCATAAACTTGTTCGCCTTTGTGGCGTCTTTGGGTAAAACAAGAGGCGCGGACAATACCGAAATCACACGGAAAATGCTTGCCAATCCAAAGCCCCTTAACTCGCCTATCGAGGTGTTAAAATCATACTCACCTTTCTTTGGCGGTTTGTACGGCGCGACGTCGCGGTTAAGTAACGCTTTCCAATCGGCGTCAGGAACGCCCGCGCTTGTCAGTTTAGAAATATCGCGGTAAACGCTCGTTTCGGGTGTTTTTGTGCCCTCGCCTATCAATGTTGATTCTTTTTCGATTGCGGCGGTTAATTTAATATTGCGGCTGCTTGTGCCGACTTCTATGGTGTATTCTCCCCCTTCGCAGACGAACGCTTTTTGCACTGTATCGTAGTATTCAAACGCACGGGAATTTAATTCAACCGTAACGGTTTTGCTCTCACCTTGCCTCAAAAATACTTTTGTGAACCCTCTAAGCTCGTGTACGGGAGCATAAACCCGCTTTCCCGGTGCTTTAACATAAATTTGTGCGGCTTCCGCGCCGTCATAATTTCCGATGTTTTTAAGGGTAAAAGTGACCTCCGCACCTTTAGGGGTTTGGATAACGAGCAAATCGGAGTATTCAAATTCCGTGTACGAAAGTCCGTATCCGAACGGGAAAAGCACGGGTTTATTTGCCGAATCGTAGTAGCGGTAGCCGACGAATAACCCCTCCTTGTACTCGGCGTGCATCGTTTGAAAATTCAAATCTGAGGGCACGTCGGACTGCGCAAGCGGATATGTTTCGGCTGTCTTGCCGCTCGGCGAAGCGTCGCCGAAAATTAAATCACGGCAGGCAAAACTGCCCTTTTCGCCGCTTAAGTTAAGCGTTAAAACAGCCTTAAGTTTGTCGATAAACGGTAAAACAACGGGGCTGCCGTTGACCAAAATTAATATAATTTCCTTGCCCGCATTGATTAGCGCGTTGATAAGCGTTATTTGGTTTTGCGGAAGCGACATATTGTATCGGTCAAACCCCTCCGCCTCATAAACGGGTGGAAGTCCGCCAAAAAACACGACGGTTTTCGCATCACGGGTATTTGTAACGGCTTGCCCTAACAATTTGTTTGAGGTTTTTTCCGAGTCGATTTCGAAGCCTTGAGAATATAAGTAGGGTATATCAACGGCATCTAAACTGTCCAAAAGGCTTGCTACGGGTTTTGTGCTGACCCCCGACGAGCCTAAGCCTTGTATGCGCGGCACTTTCGCAAACTCGCCGACAATATAAACCGGCTCGTCCTTTTTAAGGGGGAGTACGCCGTCATTTTTAAGTAAAATCGCGCCCTCAAGAGCCGCCTTATATGCCGTTTCATAAGATTTTTCCGCCGAAAAAGGTTTGCTTTCGATGGCGTTATATAGGCATCTGTTTATGAGGTTAAGCAGCCGTTTTATACATTTATCAACAAATTCCTCCGAAAGCGTGCCGTTTTTAACAGCCGCCTCAACCTCTTTATCGGTTTCGCCGTTGGAATTCGGCATTTCTAAATCTAACCCGGCTTTTACGCCCTTCTCGCGGTGGTAAACCGCGCCCCAATCGCTGACGACAACGCCCTTATAGCCCCATTCTTCGCGCAGAATGTCGTTTAACAGATACTCGTTTTCGCTGCCTTGCACGCCGTTTACGAGGTTATAACAGCACATAATTGTCCACGGGTCGCCCTCCGCAACGGCAATTTCAAATGCGGTTAAATAAAGTTCGCGGAGCGTTCTTTCGTCGATTATCGAGTCGGACGAGTGGCGGCAAAACTCCTGAGAGTTAGCCGCATAGTGCTTTAAGCTTGTGCCCGTGCCTTGCGATTGCACGCCGTTTATGTATGCCGCCGCAATTTTGCCGGCGAGTAGCGGGTCTTCGGAAAAATATTCAAAATTTCTGCCGCAAAGAGGGTGCCGTTTTATGTTAACGCCGGGCCCTAATAAGATGTTGGTTTCTAAATTCTTTGCCTCCGCGCCGAGTGCCTCACCGACCGATTTTACAAGTTCGGTGTTCCAAGTTGACGCCATAGCCGACGCCGTAGGGAAGCAGGTAGCAATTTTACTTTTCGTGAAAAGGTTTAAGCCGCCCGAGGAGGCTTCTTCCATCCGCACACCGTGCGGGCCGTCCGCGAGCCAAACGGATGGGATATTTAAGCGGTCGCAGGGCACATTCTCCCACGAACTTTTGCCCGACAGCATCGAGCATTTTTCCTCCAAGGTTAGTTCAGTGATGATTTTCTCGATATCCAACATAATATATCGATTAATTTTAACATTTTTACATCCTTAAAGTAATAAGGAGTTTTACCTGCCGGTGCTTTCTTTTAGCATAACTTCGGCTGCTTCGCGCTGCGAGCCGGTGGGTGATTTTACCGAGAACGCGATATTTGTCAGATGGTCGCCGATTCTTTCAATTGCCGAAATAATCGAATAAAACGCCGGTCCCGATTCAACCGAGCAGCCGCCCAACCGCAACCTTTCGATATGGCTGTTGTTAATGGACTTTTTAAGCGCGTCAATTTCGTCCTCTTCTGCCGAAACCGTTGTTAGGCGCGAGGTATCGTTTGTTTCAAATACATACAGAACGTCGGCGAACATTTTGAACATCTTTCCGTATATCGATTCGATTTCGATTATCCCGTCGGGTGTAAAGGTCACGTCGGTGTTAATGCACTCCTCGGCGCGTTGGAAAAAGTTCACCGCAATGTCGCCTATTCTTTCAACGTCGCCGATAACATGGTAGAGCGCGCCGATTTGCTCCTCGTCCAACATCGAGCCCGATGCGGACGACAATTTGATTAAAAAGTGCGAGATACCGTGGTTCAAAAAGTTGATTTGATTTTCAACCTCGTTAATAACCTTTCCCTCGCTTGTATCGCGTTCTAATACCGCTTTAATGCCGCGCTTGACGTTCTCTTTTGCTTCAACCGCCATACGCAAAATTTCTTTGCGAACCTGTGACAGAGCAATTGAGGGCGTTTGTAAAATTCTGTCGTCGATATAGTGGAAGTGCTTGCCGTCAGCTTTGAATTCCTGCGAAGCGGAATCCTTTTTGGACTTATCGGGCACCAAAAACTCCACAAATCGTACAAAAGGCTTGATAAACGGCATAAGCATCAAAACGGTTATAACGTTAAAGAACGTTTGGAAAACCGAAATACGGAAAGCCACTTGCTCGGGGAACATTCTCGTCAACAGCCCCGTAACCTGCGGCTTGAAGACCCATACGATTATGATAAATAAAACGCTGCCTAAAACGTTGAACAGTAACTGAATTAACGCCGTCCGTTTTGCGTTAGCATTCGCGCCGACCGAGGCAATCAGTCCCGTAACGCAAGTGCCGACCTCCGCGCCGAGGATAACAAACAGCGCGCATTCAAGAGGAATTACGCCGCTGATTGTCATCGAAATTACAAGCATATTGATAGCCGAACTGCTTTGTACAATTGCGGTTAAAAGCATACCTACAATCGAAAGCAAGACGGGAACTGTAATAAAAATCGGATAATTGAAGAACGTAACCATCATAACGTTGAATTCCTCAACGTCGAACGCGCTGCTCATTAAACGAAGTCCTACGAAAATCATACCGATACCTGCCATAATTTGCCCCGTGCGTTGCCACTTTTCGGTTTTTGAAAACATCATCATAAAAACGCCGACAAGAGCAATCGCGCCTAAATATGCCGAGATGTTAAAAGATTCGAACGAAACCATAAGCCCCGTGACGGTCGTGCCAATGTTCGCGCCCAAGATAATTGCCGTAGCTTGCACCAACGTTAAAACGCCCGCGTTAACGAAGCCGATTGTCATAACGGTACACGCCGCCGACGAGTGTACAACCGCCGTAACCGTCGCGCCCACCGCCATACCCTGAAAGCGGTTGTTTGTGATGCGCCCCAACAGCTTTTGCATTCCCTTGCCCGCG
>JAISKW010000148.1 GCA_031260775.1 Christensenellaceae bacterium | reverse complement strand
ACAACCCGGTATTCGCCCACACTTCACCCGGAATCCACAAACCTTTAATATTCTGAACGCAAACTTTAATTTCTTTCATAGCTTCTTTTTTGTCTGAATCAACAGACTTCTTATGAAGTCTACACCCGGTTTTCTTAAAATCAAGGCTTCGTTGCGTTCCGAAAAATATTTTTTGCGATAAAATAGGCACGATTGCGCCCTTCTTCATTATCAATAATTCTACTTATGTAACCGCTGATTAATTCTTTCAAAAAGATTGCGATGAATTTTTTAGATAGAATTTTCGCGAATTGATTGAGTTTATCGGGCATAATCGATTGAAATTCGCGGAAATTATAGCAAAAAAGGCGCGCAAGATTTTTAGGATTAATTAATCAGCGGTTACTTATATTGCGTATAAGCTATGATGTCATAGACGGTCAGCCAAGTAAAAAGCAACGCATAAAGGACGGTATCGGTAACAAGGTTCAAAAAGCCGTTTCCCGCACGGGAGATAAGTATACTTGCGCACGTTAGCAGTAACACGGGGAAACACACCGAAAAATATATCGAAAAATAGTTCTTTACTCCGGCGCGCGCCGAAAACAATATGTTATTCTTCAGCTTTTCGCCGCTGTATATCGAGTGCGGAAGCAGAAAAACGAACGGCACAAACAGTGCAAACGCGAGCAACAAGCACGCCAAAAATACGACAACACCCACTATCGGCAGGTTTACGGCTTGCGCGAGCGCGGTTGCGCTTGACAAAAACAGGGCGGTTATCACGCGGACTATGAGATATACGATAAGATAAAACACTCCGCTCACCATACACGGCAAAATATTATTATTAATGTCGCGCCAGCTAAATTTGAAAACTCCGGTTTTTTGCTCGCGTATCAAACTGCCGTACACAAGCGTCAGAAACAACAGCGTTGCGACTAAAAACACGGGCATTGCGATTATTATGTTACCGTAGCCCGTCAGAAACGCCTCGGCGAAGTTCGCTCCGCCAAAGTCCCTGAATATCGATATGTACGAGCTTGTGGGCATCAAAAAAGCCAGCGGTATACTTGGCAGTAACGACAACAAAAGGATTGTCCACCCTATACGTGTTTTGAAAATGCGTGCGATTTCTTTCATCAATTATGAGGTGCGGACAACAAGCGTTTTATTTGTCACCCTGCGCGCAAGGGCAGGGCCCATCCTTATAGTGTATGGATTACTCCTTACAGAATGACAACAACGGTTATTCACTCCCTGATTATACGCCGTTTAAGACGTCCTCTTATACCTTGCTCTGCTCCGGCAATATCAACAGCTTCCCTCTTATAACCGCTTCGCAGTAGTTTTCGATTGCCTTTAGGAGTTCGAACGCTTCCTCTAACGTTTCGCCCAAAACAAGCAAGCCGTGGTTTGCCATAAGGCACGCCTTGCGCCCCGGCAGCGCGTTTACCACGCCTTTTGTAAGCTTTTTTGTGCCGGGTAGCCCGTAACTACCCACGATAATTTCGCCGCCTGCCTTCGCTTTCAGTGCCGCTCCCAACGCGATTAGGTTTTCGCTCCTGTCGGCTGCCGAGGGTACTACCGCTCCGGCTGCGGCAAACGCGCTTGAAAAATAAGGATGCGCGTGCAGTACCACGTTGATATTAGGATATTGACGGTACACGCTTGCGTGTATTTTCTTTTCACTCGTGGGTTTTACGCCGCTCTTATCCCATTCTAAGGTTTCGATATCCACCTCAACCACGTCCGACTCGCTCATACGGATATAGTCCATTCCGCTCGGCGTCACAAGCATTTTCCCGTTACCGCTTCTTACCGAAATGTTGCCCCACGTACCTTGCACAAGGTTTTCCTTGACCAACCGTACTCCGGCGTCTTTTATTAGTTTTCTTAACTCCGCGCTCATTCTTATTTCTCCTCCTTTACAACGTCGATTTTACTATATTTTTGCTTATACACGAACCGCATAATTACGGCGTCTAAAAACGGAATTTTCTTTGCTTTACCCACTGCGTTGCCGCCGGCATAAGCTATCGCGCCTTTTTCGGCAACAAGTGCCGCCGTAGCCGCTTCGTCGGAGTTCCTGCCGCACGCAACGATTCCCACGCCCTCTACAATGCACGCCGAATACTTCGATAGATATTTTATTATATTCGCCTTTACGTCGCCGCCTTTATGGACAATATATGTTTTGCGCCCTATGATTTGCGCCACATCGTCCAAAACTGCCGGGACAAACGCGCCGCTCGTTCCGCCGACATACAGCGAAAACTGCGCTCCGTTTACTGCTAACACCTTCGATTCCGGTAACGCCGCAAGGATTTCCTCATAAATTGCAACGTCGCCGCCGTCCGCGGTTACGCCGTCCTTATTGTACGCGAGGTGTTTGACCGCTCCGCCGTCCTTGACAAGGATTAACGACGCGTCTCCCGCGATTCCCGTATCCGTTAGATACTTTGCTTGTTTTTTTAATTCTTCCATTTTATATCGTATGGATTCTGCCCCGCACACGCAGCGCGGCAACGCTGTCAGTTGTCCGTTTCCCTTTAGGATAGCAGCCTCAATTTCTTGTTTTTTGTCGTGAAATTATACTGCTCTGCCGGCTGTCCGTCCGTCCCTCTCACGTTCCATATACTTGCCGAAAAGCCCATTCCGCCGCCGTGGATATGCCCAAAATCGAATTCCTCTCCGCTCGGCGCGTCCGATTGCTTATAATATGACGGCTTCGATATATAATCCGCATCGTTTGCACGGATTATTGCCAACGCCGGCGAGGAATTAAAGTCCTGATAGTAATACAGAAATATCTGATTTGAGTTTGTAGGGTTATTTACCGTGCTTATTACTCTTACCAATATCCTCGTATCGTTACGCGTTACGACCTGCGTTTCGAGCCCGTACACGTTTCGCATATCCTTAACATATAGGTTATTCCCCTTGCTGTCTACCTGATTTGAGCTTTGCCCGATTACGTTTGAAACGTACGCTTGGTTATACTGTATATACTGTTCGATAGCGTCGCCTTGCTCGTTATAGACGAAGTCGTTGCCCTGCGTTCTTTTCGAAACGCCGAATACGTTGCCCGCGGCGATTGCGTTCCTCACCCTTGCCTCGTGCGCGAACCCGATTAAGCCGCCCGCATAAATTTGGTGATATATGCCGTTTGAGACCTTTAACTCCCCCGTTTGGATATCATTATACACGATTACCTGCGCCACAACCTTTACGTCGCCGTAAGCGATTACGTTCTCGACAAACACATACTTTTCTACTCCGTACGAAACGTTAACGTCCGTTGACGCGCTTATATACAGTTTAATATCCGCCGTACCGTTCACGGGCAAAAGCGATTCAAAACGCCCTAACAGTCCGCCGCCCGATTCAACCGCGTTTACATTACCCGTCGAATAGCAGTCCCTGATTGTGCCGCCGCGCCCGATAAACAAATTCGAGTTCTTGCTTTCTTCCTCTTGTTGTTGCACGGTTTTTGCCGAGCCGTCCGAGTTATATTCTTGATAAACCTGCTCGGTTTGATAAATCACCGCGCCCAATATATTCGACGGGCTGTTTGTCGAATAGTTTACAACGTTGATGCCGACCAAGCCGCCTGCCGTTCTTGCGGTGACCTCGCCTTCGGCAAAGGACGTCGATATCTTGCCGGCTATGTCGTTATATCCGACCAAGCCGCCCGCGCTTGCAGGATACGACTCCGAGCCGCTTATGTATCCCTTTGCTTGCGAGCCCTCTATTACGCCGTTATTGTAGCCGACTAATCCGCCGGAAAAGCGTCCTTTTACCGTTGCAAGCGAAAAACAATTGACGATTTTTCCGTACATTTCGCTGGGATTATGCTCTCCGAACCACGGGTTTTCGGACGTCGAATCGTAAATGTATTTCTTGTTATCGTCGGCGGTATCCTCCGGGGTGCCGTTGTCGTCTACCTCTACCCTGTACGAACCCTCGATAGCTTCCGTCCACGTAAAGCCGGCAATGCCGCCCACGAACACTGCGTCCGAATTCGATTCGGACGTTACGCTACCGCTGTTAAACGTGCAATCCCGCACTTCTCCGGCTATCAACGCGCCTACAAGTCCGCCCATATACAGGTTGTTTGTAGGATTTGCATAGCCCCATTCGCCCAATAACGCGTCTAAATATCCCGCATCGTACACAAGTTTAGGATTGGTTATACTGCCCGAAACCGAAACGTTTTGTATTAACGGTTCGACCGTCTTGCCGGTATATTGATTGTCCGTTTTCTCGTCATTTGAATACCCTCTTACCGCACCCGCGAGCGCGCCGATAAAAAAGTTCGACAGATTCCCGGGGAGCATTATTCTGACCTTTGTCAGCGAAAGGTTTTTAACCGTTGCGGCTCTTTCGGGCTTTGCGGATATTTTCTCGGCAAGGTTCGCCGTGATTCTGCCGTGCGCGCCAAGCTCTGCAAACAGTCCGTACGGAAGGTAGTTTAGGTTTGCTTCCTCCGCGTCCGGCGTCAGTGTCAGGTTCGAAATCGTCTTGCCGTTGCCGTCAAATATGCCGTAAAACGGCTCTATTCCGCGCACCGTTCGGTGGCCGAACTCGTCATATTGCCCGTAATTATTGTCCAAAATAGGGTCGTTTTCCCTCCCTGAAAGCACCGTATCGTTGTTTTCGGGGTGGACCTCGTCGTCGGTTATAGGCTTCCTTAAATGCAACCCTATCGGCGTAAAGTTGATGTTCTTTAGGTCGATATCGTTTACTAATTTATAGTTACCCTCCATTTCGTACTGCACCGAAAGTAAATCGTTTGCAGTTGCTATGTTTATATAATTCGTGCTCGTTCTGACCAACCAGTACGCACGGAGCGTTACTACGTTATCGTTTGCTCCCGGGGCGACGTTCTTTGTCGAAAACGCGTACGGATACGTACGGTAATCCGCATATCTAAACAGGTTGTTCGTCACCGGGAAGCTGCCGTTAAGCGTTCCCTCGTCAGGCGTATATGCAAGCAACGGAAAGAACTGCGCCATCGACGAGCCTGCAATGTACTCGGCAATCGCCCAACCGGCAAATACAAAGTCCTTTGCGGGCAGTGCCGGCATCGGTAAGTAAGGGTCTAACTCCTTAAGCTTGCCGATATTTGTCATTATCGGGTAATAATCGCTGTGAAAAGGCTTGACGTCCGTCAATGCAACGCCCGACGGCAAGTTCAATTCGATTGATAACGTATAGTCGCCCGCGATATCCAACCCCGAAAAATCGGCGTTCTGCGGCAAAGACGTCGCTATTGTTGCCGCCGCGCCGCCCGTCTCCGAAGACGGTTCGACGTCATTCGGCGTTCTGTTGCTTGCAAAGTACAAAACAGCCCCTACGCATACCGCGAGGAATATTAAACTTGTTATTGCTATTCCTACCTTCTTTGTCATTTTAACTCCGTTGTTTTGTCCCCTCTATTTTTGTTAATTTTGGGAGTGAACATTGTATTGTCATTGCCGAAATAACGCATATTATCTCGGCTTTGCCAACTGCGCGAAATCGCAGAATCCATACATTTCAAGGATTGAACCCTGCGACTTTGCGCAAGGTGACAAAACAACCCTCTCATTGCCCACACCTGAAATTTCAAAATTCACCCGCACGTCCACTCGTTATTCCGCTTTCCTCGCATCTCCCGTCAATCCCTTCTATCTCATTTAATCCTTATGCCTTTTGGGGCATATTGATTTATGCCTTTTGGGGCATATTGATTTGGTAAAATTAAAGAACTCGCGCGCTTTGATATTTTAATATCATTGTGCGTGTTCTTGCGCGAGAAGGTTGGGGGTGTAACACACCCCCAACATAGTTCTCAGGTTCGCTTCGCTCGCCATTCGAACCCCCCGATATTGGATGGCAGTTATGGAAAAATCTACGATTTTTCTTCATAACTGCCATCCATATGCTCTATTACCCACTTAAACCACCTAACTCCTCTTTGCTTATACACAATTGCGAACAACAAGAACAACAACGGCACGCCTGCCACTACTGCCAAAACTACATAAAACTTCGTCGATTGGAAGAAGTTTTCCTCCCCGTTCTTTTCGTCATCCGCATCTACAACCGTAGCTTTCGGCGTTGTCAGCCCGACCGTTTCCGAAACAACTCCGCCTTCCGTAAAATCCGTTTCGCCGTACTTTACCGCAAAATAATACGCGGTATCGGGCATCAACGCCGCGAACACGTTCGATTCTTGCCAGCTTGCTCCCCCGTCCTTCGAATAGTAATATCCCGCGCCTAAGTTTGTGACCTCCGCTCTGTTTCCGCTCACAAGCGTTGCCGATATCACCGGCACGGTTGCTACGGGGCACGGATACTTTACCACCGTCACGGGTACTCTTATCCCCGTTATTGGGTAATAATTCGCGCTGTCTTCCGTGTTATATGTCAGCTCTACCGTCATTTTCCCGGGATACTCAAAGTATATATTCGTGTTCATCGTGAACAACGAACCCGCGCTTAACAACTCGCCCGAGCTTGTTCCTACCGTCACGCTTGCGAACGACGGTATCTCCTCCGGATACGCGGGTACGGCTTTTTCAACCCGTACCTTAAGTTTACGCGTGCTGTTTGCGTACCCGTCCGACCACGCTAAAATTTCCGGAGTATGCAGCGTAACGTTGAATTCATAGACCCCCGCTAACAGGAAATGCGGATACTTCGTTTTAATTAACTCTATCACGTCCTCCGCGCTCAATCCGGCGGTATCCTCGGTGATATAAAACCCTTCTAAGTCCACGAGGTCGTAAACCGTTCCGTTCGCTAACGCCTTGCGTAAAATTACGTCGCCCGTGTCCTGCGGCGACACCG
>JAISKW010000130.1 GCA_031260775.1 Christensenellaceae bacterium | reverse complement strand
TAATGTCCTTGCCCGTAACGTACTCGCTGTCCTTTTCGATTGCGGCAAGAAACGGGCTTATTTTATTGTTTAATTGTTCGGTTACGGCGTCTAAATAGACGCTTTTGAGAACCTTATCTGCATCTTGTATTGTTACCATTTTTTATAAAGTTATAGTTTTTAGGCGTGAACCGTCTGCGCGTTATTCTGTCACCCGGCACTAAGTTGCAGGGTAAAATCCTTATTAAGTACCGCCCGCGCAGAATGACAACGCCGTTGTCCACTCCCGTGTTTCCGACAAATTTATACTAACGTCGGGTTAGTCTCCCTTTTTTAATATTGCTTCCGCAAGCTTAGCCGCCTCCGAAACGGTCGAGGGCTTTTTATACCCGCCGAACGGAGCTTTGCCCGAATCGCCCAATAAATTAGGCGTAGGAGCGGTTAGTTCGGATTCGCTTGCGGTGCTTCCGAAAGGAAGCGTAGTTGACTGCCCGTGAGGCGCGGAGAACGACGACGGAGTAACCCAGCTGCGCACGGCTTTCCCGGTGTTATAAACGGAGGCGGCGGGCGTCGTTTCGATTGTCCTTTGTCTAAAAATATTGCTGTCGGGTGCCTTCGCCTTTGGAGCGTTTGAACCGCCCGTTGCCGCCGTTTTTGCCGTTGCCGTATTGCTCACGGAGCTTGCGCCTTCTCCGCCGCCCGTGCCGTTTGTGAGAACGGCAAGCAGAGCCTTCTCTAAGCAGTCCTTTTCCTTAACGAGGTCGGGGTTCTTGCCGAGGTAGTCTTTGATTTCCGCGCGGTAATTTTTAGCGTTTTCATAGCGTTTCTCTAACTCGTCAATCTTGCCTGCCCATAAGGAATTTTTTTCGATTTGTATTAGCCTTTCTTCAGTCTCTTTAAGCCGTTGAGTTCTCTTGGTGAATTCGGATAAAAGGTTTTTGTAGCCCTGAAATAGATTTTCGGCATCCTTAAATTGCCCGTAAGCGTTGGTTCCCTTCGCGTTTAATCCGCTTTTCCCCTCAAGCCCTTCCGATGACTCGGAACTGCCGTTCGGGACGGGTGAAACCGTGCCGTTTTTTACCTCCCCGTCGGGATTTGCTCTTTGCTTAACCGCGTCTTGTTCCGAAGGAATGACGCTCTCTTCAAAATTTTTTATTTCTTCCATACATTACATCCGATAAAAGAGTGCGGCGCGCCCTATCCGCTTGTTCGGAAGCCTTATCCTCCGCTAATTTGCCTTTACGGAAATTGCGCCGTCCCCTTTTACGCCAATAGAATAACATCGAATTTCCGTATTTCAAGAGCCCGTTGCGTTGTGAGTTTTTTCGGAAAGCGGGTTTTTTGCAAGGCGCGGACAATCTGCGTGTGTTTTGTCGCCCTGTACGCAACGCAGTAATACTTATAATGAATGGATTCTGCGACATAGCGCGGAATGACGACACAATTGTCCGCTCCGGAGATACTAACTTGTTCTAAATCCATATAGAATGTATAATCTAAACTATAAGATTCTGCGGCATTCCCGAACTGCCGCCGCGGCATATCTTCAGACAAATGGTATTTTTTTGCGACACTAATTGCGAGCTTAATTATAAAATTGCCGAATCGGTGGGTATTACGAACATAATCCGTATGCCGTACACGCTTGACGGGGTTGAAAAATTTTATGATTTGGGCAAAGACCATAACGCGAAAGCGTTTTTCGATGCGCTCCGTGACGGGCAAACGGCAATTACTTCCGCGCTGAATCCTGCCGATTATACCGAGTATTTCGAACCGTTTTTCAAAGCCGGCGAGGATATTTTTTATATTTCCTTCTCGTCCGAGATGTCCGGGACTTTCAAATATATGGACACGGCGGTAAAAGAACTTAAGGAAAAGTATCCCAAAGCATCGTTTACAAGATACGATACCAAAGGAATTTCTCTTGCCGCAGGCGTGCCCGTGTGGGCGGCGGCAAAAGCGTTTGCAGAGGGTAAAACCGTTAATGAGGTCATCAGATTGTTAGATAGCCTCTGCCCCCGTATGAACGCACTTCTTGTAGCCGACGACCTTAATTACCTTAAAAGAGGCGGAAGATTGTCCTCCGCGCAAGCGTTTTTCGGCTCGATACTAAAAATTAAACCCATTATCAAGTTGACGAATAAAGGTACGCTTGAGGTTTTCGAAAAGGTTTCGGGCGCGAATAAAGCGTATCTGCAAATAACGCAGGAGCTTGTCGCCTCGGTGTCCGACTTGGACGACTACCCCGTGTGTATCTTAACCGCGGATAACGACGAAGCAAGGGAAATTCTTGTGGAGGAGCTGCGCGAGTTGCTCCCAAAAGCGAACCTTTGGGTGTACGACGTGGGGCCGGTAATCGGTACGCACTGCGGCCCGGGCACGGTAGCCGTGGTCTTTGTCGGCGACGAAAGACCACGAGCCACCGTATAATTCACACAATTATGTCCGTACTGAATATAGCGATAGACGGGCCGGCAGGAGCCGGCAAAAGCACCGTGGCGAAAGCCGTAGCAAAATCTCTTAATATTGCCTATTTAGATACCGGCGCAATGTATCGGGCAGTTGCGTATTTTTGCGTACAACAGGGCGTGAACGTCGCGGACGAAAAGGCGGTGTTGCCTCTTTTGGACGAAATCGAGTTGGAAATCCAGCCCTCGGAGAGCGTGCAAAAGGTTATTTTGAACGGCGTGGATATTACGGGCGGAATCCGTACGCCGGAAATGGGGATGAACGCCTCAACGGTTTCAAAAATCCACGCGGTGAGATTGAAACTTGTCGAAATGCAACGGGCAATCGCCGCAAAAAGCGCGTGCGTGTTGGACGGGCGCGATATAGGCACACTCGTGCTGCCGAACGCGCCGTATAAGTTTTTCCTGACCGCCGATGCAAAAGAGAGAGCAATGCGCAGGTTCAAAGAGCTTGTTGCAAAGGGATTAGAAGTTAATTACGATACAATCCTCGCGGAGGTCATCGCCCGTGATAAACAGGATGTCGAAAAGGACTTCGGCGCGCTCAAACAAGCCGACGACGCAATATTAATTGACTCCACCGATTTGCAAGCCGCCGAGGTCGTAAACGAAATTCTCAGTAGAATCAAGAAATAAAGAATTCTAAATAACATATCTTATAGTGTGTATAATTTCATTTTCACACTAAAAGGGAAGCTCACCGCCTTAAAAAAGGAAATTCAAAAAGACCAACGGCACTTTGCGTTATGCGCCGGGCTTTTAATTGTCGGATTTTTAATCGCGCTTATGGGCGATTACGGCGATTTCGAGGCGTCGCCGTTCAACCCCGTGTATCAAGCGTATTTGGGCGCAAATTCGTACATAAAATACGGCGTTTATATGGCCCTCTTTACGGCGTTATTGTATTTGTCGGTGTTAGGCTCGGGGTTTTCGTTTGTGTTTTACTGCATTTTCGGCTACGGAGGGATATTGATATTCTCGTATTTTTCGTTTAGATATGCGTTTATTGCGGTATCCGTAAGTGCGTTTCACGGGCTATTATACTTCGTTTTATACATTTTACCGCTCGTTTTAATTAACTCGTTTGCCGTATCGTTCGCACTAAAAAAGCTGTACCATATTTGCGGCTTCTCGTGTAACAAAAAGGGGTTCGGGCGGTACGATTACAAGAGCATATTTAACGCAATTAAGTATAAAGTGCTGTTTTCAATTGTGTTCAATTTGCTTTGGTATTCGATTCTAAGTTTCATATTCTCGCGAATATACTAATCACAATTTTTTGATATCTTTCATACAAAAGTAATGTAGGGGTTAAGAAAGGCGAACGAGAGAACGCCGAAACAAATTGTTATTCAAAGCAGAGCGCGCCGCAAAAGGTACATAGCGAACTGCCCGGATAAATCACCTTGTCGAAACCGTTACAATTTTTTGAAAAGGAGGTATTAAAATATGGGATTCAATTTTGGAGGCGGCGGCTGCGGCTGCGGTGAAGGCGGAGGCTCGGGGCTTTTTGCAAACCCTGCATCTTTACTGCTTTTAAGCGGATGTTTAGGCGACATTGACCTTTGCGATTTGCTCTTATTTGTCGCGTTAACCGGCGGTAAGAAAAAGGATTGCGGATGTTAGTTTGCTAAAAGACAAAAAAAGGACTTGTTTGATGCAAGTCCTTTTTTGTTGCGTATTAAAAACGGATGCGCGTTTTGCTCTTGCATTTAAGAAACATACGCTATTGTCGCGCCTAAAAACAACTGTTTTCGTATAGCCTACGGAAGAACTCCGTACCCGTTACGAACTGCTCGATATTCTGCCTCTCGTTTGTGGCATGAATGCGCGAAAGGTCGTCTTCGGACTTCTCAAACGGCGTGAATCGGAACACGTTCTCGCAGATATTGTAATAATATTTACTGTCCGTCGCGGCGGTAAACATAAACGGCGCGGTGATAAATCCGTTAAAAACCTCGCTGATTGTCTTCTCGAGCGTCTTATATCCGTACGACGAAATCGGCGATACGGGGCACGGGTCAAACCAACCCTTGTCAATCGTCACCACAACGTCCTTGCCGGCAATTTTTTCAATTCTCTTTTTAACGTTTTCGACCGTATCGCCCGTATTAATGCGGCAATTTAGTGTAGCCGTAGCGCGCGGCGGTATGACGTTAGGCGCGTCCGCGCCCTTGAGCTGCGTGGGCACGAGCGTCGTGCGGATTAAGCAACTCGTCATCGGGTGAACAAGCCCCAAAACCGGCTTTAATAAAAACGAAAACACCTTGCGGTTGATGAACAAAAACTTGAACACGCCCGCCATATTAGGCGCGAGAGAATCGAACATTTCGGAGGTCGGTACACTCCAAAAAGGCTTAAACTTTTTCTTTTCGAGCTTGTAAACGGCTTTTGCGAGAATTCCGCACGCGGTTTTACGCGCCGGCGCGCTTGCGTGTCCGCCGACCTTTTCAACCGACAAATGGAAGTCGGCATACCCCTTTTCGCATGTGCCGATGAGGGCGATTTTTTTAGGGATACCTAAAATTGCGCCGTCCAAAACCGTGCCGCCCTCGTCCACGACGAACTCGAAGCGAATGCCTTGCCGTTCTAAATATTTTGAGATTTCGGTCGCACCCTCAACGCCGCGGAATTCCTCGTCGTGCCCAAAGCAGAAATAAATGCTGCGTTTTAACTTTTCTCCGGCAGCAAGTTGCATTTCGAGCCCCTCGAGAGCCGCAACCATCTGCGATTTCATATCCTGCGAGCCGCGGCCGTAAACGCAACCGTCCTTGATTTCGCCGGAAAACGGCGGAACCTCCCAACCCTCGGCAGGCGCGGGAACAACGTCTTGATGCGCCAAAATGCCGAGCGGCAAAAGCGATTTATCCGAGCCCTCAACCTTGTAAATTGCGGCGTAGGTGTTGACTAAAGTCTTTTCGGCAACCGCGAAAACGAGCGGAAATTGAGATTCTATGTACTCTTGATACTTAAAGAATTTCGTGCCGTCCTCTTTCGCCTGATTTTGCATCGTGACGGTCTCGATTTGTACCGCCCCGACTAAAATGTCGGTGAGACGTTGTTTGTCGGGCGACTTAGCCGCGTATTCCGTTTTTGGCAATACCGCAGTCTTCGCGAGAGCGGTTCGGACAATAAGAACGATAAAAAATATAACGACCGCCGCCGCTACCCCGATAGCAATGTAAGCTCCAACCATAACAATAATAATAAAGCAAAACCCACACTTTATTAAATGTGCGTATACGTACGGTGAGCGGAACGGAAACTAATTTATTATTTCATCGGGAAATTCCTTTTCCCTCTTTTCTAAGTATTGCAGAAATTAGTGGCTGTTTACAATAACAGAGATATGTATTAAAATAAATATGGCTTATTAGACTATCGGAAAGGGCGACCTTGCCGAAAATAATATATTTCATTCGTTTCTTCCGCCGATTCCGCTTTTTGTGTAGCATTCGTATAATTGTTTTTACAAATCTTGCGGTATTGGGGTGTTTTTTGCGTTGATATACCGTTCGAAAGGCCTAAGAAAGGGCTTTTTTTATTGTTTCCAACCTTATATGCGGTTGCGCCGAAGGGTTATAGGCAATAATCAAAAGACAAAAAAGGAAATATGTTATTAGCATTCAAAGACTTTGCGCCGGGATTTTTTATCCTTTGGCTGGTATTTTTAGGTTTGACCGTTGCCGCGCCGTTCGTAACGCTTGCAATCTACAAGATTTGGAAGAAAAAGCACGCGCTTTACTCGCAGGACGAGGCGGATAAAATTTTGGAGGACGCCCGTCAGGAAGCGCAAACAATTCGCAAAGACGCTCTTTTGGACGCCAAAGAAGACCAAATTAAGAGCCGAAAGGAAATCGAACGCGAGGTAAAGGAACGCCGCGCCGAAATGAGCGTTCAAGAGAACCGCTTAAACCAAAAGGAAGGCTCCATCGACAAAAAAGAGGCAATCTTAGACAAAAAAACCGAGCAATTAGACAAAAAACTTGCCGTTCAAGAGGAAGCGAACAACCAACTTGAAAAGCGCAAATTAGAGCTTTACGACCAGCAAAAACGCCTCGAGGAACAAGAAAAGGGCTATCAAGCCAAGCTCGAGGAGCAGGAAAAGAAAGCCGTTAAGGAGTTAGAGCGCATCGGCGGCTTGACCAAAGAGGACGCAAAACAAGAACTAATCGCCGCAATTTCCGACGAAGCGCGCCGCGACAGCGTCAAAATCGTCGAGGCAATCGAGGCGGAAGCGAAAGAGGAAGGCGACAAAAAAGCGCGCAACATCGTCACATTGGCTGTTCAACGCTGCGCGGTTGACGTCGTTACCGAAACCACAACCTCAACAATCGAAATCCCCGGCGAGGATATGAAGGGCAGAATCATTGGCAGAACCGGGCGCAATATTAAGTCATTAGAGTCGGCAACCGGCGTAGATATTATTATCGACGACACGCCCGAGGTTATCACATTGTCGTCGTTTGACCCGGTCAGGCGCGAAATTGCGCGGTTGGTTATTCAAAAAATGCTCTCCGACGGAAGAATTCACCCGGGGCGCATCGAAGAGCTTGTTGAAAAGACGCGCGGCGAAATGGACAAAATCGTCAAAGAAGCCGGCGAAAGCGCGGTGTTTGAAACCGGCTTGTACGGCATTCACCCCGAATTGGTACGCACTTTAGGCAGACTTAAATATCGCACGTCTTACGGACAAAACGTACTCAAACACTCGGTTGAGGTATCCCATTTATGCGGATATCTTGCGGCGGAGCTCGGCGCGGACGTAAAGCTTGCAAAGAGGGCGGGGCTTTTGCACGACATCGGCAAGGCAATTGACCACGAATTCGACGGCACGCATATCCAAATCGGCGCGGAGCTTGCAAAGAAGTATAAGGAAAGCGAGCGCGTAGTGCATTGCATTGCGGCGCACCATAACGACATAGAGCCGCAGTCGGTCGAAGCGGTTATAGTGCAAATTGCCGACGCAATCTCGGGCGCAAGACCCGGAGCGAGGCGCGAATCGCTTGAGCTTTACATTAAGAGGCTCGAGAGCTTGGAGAAAATCGCCAAAGGCTTTAGCGGCGTAGACAGCGCGTTTGCGGTTCAAGCCGGGCGCGAGGTACGCGTTTTGGTTAAGCCCGAAAAGGTCAACGACGAGCAATGCGCGTTGCTTGCCCACGATATCGCAAGGAAGCTTGAAAACGACTTGGAATATCCGGGGCAAATTAAGGTCAACGTAATCCGCGAAACGCGCAAAGAGGACACCGCAAAATAATTTGCTATGGCAAAAAAGGAAATTAAAGGAACAATCGCGGCGGTCGGGCCGTATTCGGCGGCGGTAGAGAGCGGCAATTTAGTGTTTGTCAGCGGACAGTTGCCGATAAATGCCGCAAGCGGCACAATGCCCGACGGCGCGGCGGCGCAAGCGAAGGAGTCGCTTGCAAACCTCAAAGGAGTGCTTGAGAACGCCGGATTGACGACGGCAAACGTCGTAAAAACGACGGTGTTTTTGAAAAACATTGCGGATTTTGCGGCGGTAAACGAGGTGTACGCAAGCTTCTTCACGGCACCGTACCCCGCACGCAGCGCGGTAGAGGTCGCGAACATTCCGAAGGGCGCGTTGGTTGAAATCGAGGCGATTGCGATAAAGGCATAAAACACAAGAAAAGAAAATGACAACGGTAGTAGGTATAAGGTTCAAAACTTCGAGCAAAACATATTTCTTTGACCCTCAAGGCGAGGTTTATAAGGTCGGAGAAAAGGTAATTGCCGAAACGGCGCGCGGGTACGAACTGCTTGTTATTTCGCAAGGGAATAAGGAAGTCGCAACCGATGCGGTAGTACTGCCGCTGAAGCCGATTTTGCGGCGCGCAACCGACGAGGACATCAAGAGAAAAGAGGCAAACGACGCCGAAAAGGCGGAACTGCTTAGGAAGGCGCAGGAAACCGCGGAGAAATTCAAGGTTCCGATGAAGTGTCAGGAAGCGGAGTACACGTTTGACCGCTCGAAGGTCGTCATCTATTACACCGCCGAAAACCGCATAGACTTCAAAATTATCGTAAAAGAGCTTGCAACGGAGCTTAGGAACCGTATTGAGTTAAGGCAGATTTACGATACCGAAGAAATCGGCTTGCTGTCGCAATACGGCTGTTGCGGACGCCCGTGCTGCTGTACGACGTTTCTTAAAGAATGCGCCCACGCGAATATGAAAATGGCAAAAATTCAAAACCTCGCCATGAACCCTCAAAAGCTCGCCGGGTGCTGCGGAAGAACCATGTGCTGTATCAAGTACGAGCATGCACAATATTTGAAAGACCAAGGCGGTAAAGCGGACGATAAGCAAGAAGACAAAGAATAAGGGATTTGCAACTGCGTTGTCATTCTGCGCAAAATCGCAGAATCCGCACATCGTATTGCGTTGTCATTGCGCGAAGTCGCAGGGTGACAAAATCACACACGGATTATCCGCAACCTTTGGAACAACTAATAAATTAAAATGGATGCACTAATAATTTTAGACGGCTTCGGCATTTCAAACGAGCATAAAGGCAACGCAATTTATGCAAACCACACGAACGGGGGAACGTTCCCGCCGAATTTTCAAACGCTTTGGGACAAGTACCCTCATACCGAAATCGAAGCATCGGGCGAAGCGGTGGGCTTACCCGACGGGCAAATGGGCAACAGCGAGGTAGGTCACCTCAATATCGGCGCGGGCAGAGTCATCTATCAAGACCTCACAAAAATAACGAAGTCAATTAAGGACGGCGATTTTTTCACAAACCCCGCATTCTTAAAGGTCATCGAAAGCTGTAAAAAGAACGGCAAAGCCTTGCATCTTTACGGCTTGCTCTCCGACGGCGGAGTGCATAGCCACATCGAACACGTGTTCGCACTCGTAAAGCTTGCCAAGGACAAAGGCTTGAGCGACGTGTTCGTGCATGCGTTTTTGGACGGCAGAGACGTCCCCCCCTCGTCAGGCGCGGATTACTTAAAGCAGTTGCAAGACTATATGGACGGAATCGGATTCGGCACAATCGCATCCGTTTCGGGCAGGTTCTACGCAATGGACCGCGATAATCGTTGGGATAGGGTTGAAAAAGCGTATAGTGTGCTAACGGATACCGAAACGGCTATTGCAAGTAACCAAACCCCGGGTTTATCCGCCGAGGCTCTTGTAAGAAAAAGTTACGGAACGGGAGTTACCGACGAGTTCGTTTTACCCGTTGCGGTTTATAAAAACGGAAAAATCGCAAAGAGAATCGAAAAGGGCGACGGGATAATTTTCTATAATTTCCGTCCCGACCGCGCGCGCGAAATTACGCGTGCGTTTATCGAAGAAAGCTTCGATAATTTTGTCCGCAAAACCGGATATCTTGCCCCGTGCTACGTCGGCTTTGCAAAGTACGACGAGAAGTTCACAAATATTTCAACGGCGTTTGAAAAGCAGGAAATTAAAAACAATTTAGGACAATATTTGTCCTCATTAGGGAAAAAGCAGTTAAGAATTGCCGAAACGGAAAAATACGCGCACGTAACGTTCTTTTTTAACTCCGGCATCGAAGCCCCCGAGGTCGGCGAAGACAGGGAATTAATCGCATCCCCAAAGGTTGCAACCTACGACTTAAAGCCCGAAATGAGCGCGTACGAAGTAAAGGACAGGGCGGTTGATTTAATCAAAAGCGGCAAATACGACGTTATGATTTTGAATTTTGCAAACTGCGATATGGTCGGACACACGGCGGTTGAACCGGCGGTTGAAAGAGCGGTAAAAGCGGTTGACGAGTGCTTAAAAGAGGTTGTTGACGCAGTCCTTGCAAGCGGCGGCAGCGCGATAATCACCGCCGACCACGGCAACGCCGAAAAGCTGCTTGATGAGGACGGCAACCCGTTCACCGCGCACACCACAAACCCCGTCCCTCTCGTCATAGCCGGTCAAAGCGGAAAATTAAGAAGCGGCGGCATTTTAGCCGACATCGCCCCGACGTTATTAAAGCTTATGGGGTTGCCGATTCCGAAAGAATTCGAGGGCAAAAGTCTGATATAATAAGATATATGGCGAACAAATCGTTACAATCGCATACAAAGCTTCCGCAATATTTGTGGAATTTTAACGCGTCAATCGGCGTGGACAAGGTGTTATGGGCGGTTGATATTCAAGGCTCGCTCGCGCACGTCGAGGGGCTTGCAAAACAAAATATCATTTCGCAGGACGATTGCAAAAAGATATCGGACGGGTTAAACGCAATTTACGGCGAAATCGAATCGGGAAAGCTTGAAATTACCAACGATTACGAGGACATTCACTCGTTTGTAGAAGACACCTTAAAGCAGCGTATCGGCGAGGAATACGCTCTGAAACTCCATACCGGGCGTTCGCGCAACGACCAAATCGCGACGGATTTCCGTTTGTATTTAGCCAAAGCGAGCGAGAAAATTTGCACACGGCTTTCGAACATAATCGGAACGTTAAAAGCGCAGGCGGAGAAATATATCGATGTGATAATGCCCGGCTACACGCACCTGCAACGCGCGCAACCGCTGTACTTCTCGCACTATTTAATGGCGTATTGCGAAATGTTTTTCCGCGACTATATGCGCGTTTTGCATTGCCACGAAAGCATCGTTTTGTTCTGCCCCTTAGGGAGCGGCGCGCTCGCGGGAACTTCGTACCCCCTTGACCGCAATTTTACGGCGGAAAAGCTCGGTTTTAATCAGCCCTGCCCCAACAGCTTGGACGGAGTGGCGGACAGAGATTTCGCGGCGGAGTTCCTCTTTAGTATGTCCTTGATATCCGTGCACCTTTCGCGTTTTTGCGAGGAGCTTATCCTTTGGAAGTCGTTCGAGTTCGATTTTATCGAAATAGGCGACGAGTTCACGACCGGGAGTTCTATGATGCCGCAAAAAAGGAATCCCGATATGGCGGAGCTGATTCGCGGCAAATCGGGTCGCGTAATAGGCAATTTGGTATCCCTTTTGACCACTTTGAAAGGCTTGCCCTTGGCGTACAACAAGGACTTACAAGAGGATAAGCACGGCGCGTTCGATAGCTTCAACACAATAAACGATTGCCTTGAGGTGTTTGACGGAATGCTTAAAACCGTTGTGCCGAAAGCGGAAAATATGAAAACCGCTCTCCTTAACGGCTATGTGAACGCGACCGCATGCGCCGATTTCTTGGTTGAAAAGCGCGGCGTTTACTTCCGTTTGGCTTATAAAATTGTTGCGGAAATTGTTAATTTTTGCAAGAAAAACGGCAATATCCGTCTTGAAAATCTGCCGTTGACCGACTACAATAAGGTTGCAAACGATACCGTTTCGGAGTGGGTAAAAATAAACAAAACCCCGGTTAAGCTTGCATCGTCGCTTTTCGACGGCGAGGTTTTCGAGTGGGTTTCGGTTGAGGGTATTCTTAAACGCTACAAAACCTACGGCAGCACCTCACAAGACGAAATTAAGAAGCAAATCAACAGCTATGGCAAATTTTGAAATCATAGTAAACTACGTTTCCGGCGGCGGAAACGGTGCGCCGGCATTAAAGGCGGTGACGAACGTGTTGTCCGAAAACGGACACAACTATACCGTGCACCAAACGCAGTATAAAAAGCATGCAACCGAACTCGCGAGCGAGCTTACCTCCGGTGAAGACGAGGTAAACCTCATCGTTATCGGCGGCGACGGCACCATAGGCGAGGTTATAAGCGGCATCGTGAACTTCGAAAAAGTCACGCTCGGCATTGTCGCCTCCGGCACGGGCAACGACTTTATCCGCGCGGCAAAGCTCCC
>JAISKW010000057.1 GCA_031260775.1 Christensenellaceae bacterium | reverse complement strand
CGGCGAACAAGGCGCACCCGGGGAGCAAGGAATACAAGGCATACCCGGCGAACAAGGCGCACCCGGGGAGCAAGGAATACAAGGCATACCCGGCGTGCAAGGCGCACCCGGGGAGCAAGGAATACAAGGCATACCCGGCGTGCAAGGCGCACCCGGCACTGACGGCGACTCGGCTTATGAAATTTTTGTTGCGCATTACCCTGCATACACGGGCGACGAGACGCAATGGCTTGACGACCTCATTAACGGCAATCTCTCGCAATATTTACCCTCTCGCGCCGGTATCTTGCAATTTTCGCCCTATCAGGGTAACTTTTATGCCGTTTCCTCCTACATACCCGGTGACGAAACGACCATAGAAATACCCGCGTCGTATGAGGGCAAAACTGTAGTTGCGATAGCCGCGCACGCTTTTGAAAACGCAAAGAACCTCAAAAGCATTGTATTACCCTCAAACATTCTTTATGTCGGCGATTACGCCTTCGCGGGGAGCGGACTTGTGACCGCGGATATCGGATATTTGGACGAAATACCTCCCCGATTATTCTTCAACTGTACGGTTCTTGAAAGCGTGGTTATGACAGCAAGTCACTCTCTTTTGGGCGATTACGCTTTTTTCGGCACATCGCTTAATACCGTGTTTGTTAAAGGAAATGAATTATCCATGTTTTTGGGGGAGCGCGCGGAATACCGTGACGGCGGAAGCGGTGAACTATCTTCCGCAATCGTTTACCTCAATCCCGAAGTTGATAATAGCGGCGTAATAGACCAAACGGCAACAAAGTGGTGGTATTACGATTATGACGGTACTCCGAAAAAATGGGAAACAGATGTGAACGGGCTTGCGTACCGTCTTACCGAGGACGGCAACTCATACATCGTAGGCGGCTATCTATTGGCGAACGCCGTATTGACCGTACCTGCGACATTCAAGGGCAAACCCGTAACCGAAATCGGCAGAAGGGCGTTTTTGGGGAGAAATATCACCGGTTTTACCGTTTCGCTGCCAAACAGCATCAATATAATAAGAGAAGGCGCATTCAGAAACAGCGGACTTTCGGGCACATTTATCATTCCCGATTCCGTTACGCTAATCGAAACGGCGGTATTCCAAATGGTATCCCTCGATAAGTTGGTTCTTCCCGAAACTATTTTGATTGAGCAAAATGCGTTTACATATCAAACCCATATAACAGAACTGTACTTCAAAGGGAACGCCGTCGCTTGGAGCGACATGCTCTTGTTGCTCGGCGAAAACACCGCAATATCCGGTGCATCACCGATATTCTACTCCGAAACCGAAATAGCGGGTCGTTGGCACTATGTAAGTAATGTACCGACAATGTGGTAAGTGGTTATTAGATAGTGTAAATATCTTTGGAAAAACAAAAGGGCGCAACGCGCCCTTTTTGTATTAAACTAACTTTTCTTATTGTTTCTTCATCCTTTCAACGGGGTAGGGGGAATGCTTTTCATTGAAAAGCCCTCCGCCCCCTCAAAGAGCTACTCAACAGCTCCCGCTGCGCTAAGGTCGCCGTCAAGAGCCGCAGGCTCGGCGTGAGCCTCGTTCCAAAGCTTGTTCGCTTCGACGTACTCGGCTTGTTGTTTTTCGTTGTAGGTGTAGAAGAATAGAGGAATCGCGCTTGCAATCATACTGATACCGGGGATGAGGATAGTGATTAACCATAACCCGTTGCCGGCGGCATCGGTGTAGGTGTCAATCTTTCCGGGTTTAATTCCGAGTCCGTTAAGACCGAACGCCGTGACCGCCGCGCCGATTGCCATACCGATTTTTGAAATGAAGGTTTGAGAGGCGAAGCAAATGCCTTCGGCGCGCTCATGGTAGTGGTATTCGAGCCAGTCAACCGTGTCGCCAATCATAGAATAGGTGATAATGTTAGCGAAGCCTTGCGGTACACCGGCAACTACAAGCCCGACGATGGCAATCCAGAACTGCCATTGATTGCCCGTTTCCCACGAGTTGCCGCCGGCAAGGAAGCCTATGAGCCACGATAAAACAAGCAATGCGCCGCCGCCTATATGACTCCAAATATAAGTGTTCCGCTTGCCTATTTTTCGGGAGAAATACGGGGTTAAAACCGATGCGATAAGTCCGCCGGGGACAACGGAGAACGTGAATAAGGTGGAGGCAATGGAGCTGTCCATATAATAGGTCGTGTAGAATACGCCCGAATACATAAACATCATTCTGCCCGAGGCGAGTACGCCCGAAAGCATAATTAAAAGAAGCGGCTTGTTTTTGAACAACATACCGAGGTTGTGCCCCAAACTCTTAGGTTTGGTATCCGCATAGAACCTTTCGTTGGTGTTTTTGAAGCCGATAAAGAATAGAGGAATCGAGAGGAGGGAGATAACGAGAGCAATCCAAATAAACATGCTGCGGAAGCCGTCGGAGGAGACTTGCGCCATCATTTTGCTCATTTCCTCGGGGATAAATTTCATTGCACCCTCGGCAAGGGAGCCGTCTTGCAATATAATTACGCCGTCCTTTGTCGCGGCGGCGTTGATAAAATCGGGGTTAGTGAGCAGGCCTTTGTATGCGGATTTGCGGACGTTGTCCATAAAAGCGGGGACGATAATGCTGATTAAGCCCGAGCCGGCGGTGCAAAGCAAACGTGCGACGGTGAGAATAGAACTGCGTTGGTTGGTGTCGGAGGAGAGCGACGAGCAGAGTGCCCAATAAGGAACGTCGATTGCGGT
Source organism: Christensenellaceae bacterium (assembly GCA_031260775.1). Taxonomy (GTDB): domain Bacteria; phylum Bacillota; class Clostridia; order Christensenellales; family DTU072; genus JAISKW01. Next base: position 5,397 of record JAISKW010000057.1, on the reverse strand, counting down.
GTAAGCCACGCTCCACAGAACATAGATTATGGTGATTACGGTAACGGTTGTAACGGTTGCTTGTGCATCTACGGGGCTTAGGGGGAGGAAAACGAGGGTTGTGAGTAAGGCAATCGGGATAGGCGTCCACATAAGAAACGGACGGCATTTACCCCACTTAGTGCGGACTCTGTCGGTAATCGAGCCCATAATAGGGTCGTTAAGCGCGTCAAAGACGCGTGTACCGAGCATAATAATCGCAACCGTTACGGCAGGGATAAGCAGACCGTCGGTCATATAAACCAAAAGATAGGAGGTAATAAGCCCGCAAATCAGATTTTGACCGAAGCCCGCAAGGCTGTAGGACATAGCTTCCTTTGGTTGAAGGTTAGTTACTTTGTCGTCGGATGGGGTGGTTTGGAAAACCCCGTGCATCACTTTCGACACTTTATCTGTAAAATTACTCACCTATTAATTTTATATAAATAAGGAAGTCGGTTCAATAGCGCGAATGTTTAGGGCGTGCTTTCGGGAGCGGAGCTGCGTTGTCATTCGGTGCGGAAGGGGCAGAATCCGTGGAATAAGGATTGGACTTAGCGACTTCGCGCAGGGAGACAAAATCACACGCAGAGTGCCCGTGCATATTTATATAACCGTCCGCTTTTCAAAAACTGCCTTTGTACGCGACGAGGTATTGGTTTATAATGTATTTGGTTAATTAAGGGCTAAAATATGTTACTTGCGGAGAATATAGATAAAGTGTTGGCGATTTGCATCGTGATATTGGCGGTATCGGTCGCAAGTTTGTTGCTGACGTTTCATATTGCAAGCAAAATGCTTGCGTATATCAAGCTGATTGCGAAAAACGGTATTCAAATACAGCAAAGCGGAGCGGTAGCTCCCGCACCGTCGCAAGCCCCTACGGCGCAAACCGCGTCCGCCTCACAGTCCTCCGACGGCGTATCCGACGAGGTAGTCGCGGCGATTACCGCGGCAATTGCAATCGCAACCGATAACAAACCCTTTATTATTAAAAACATTCAAAAGGCGTAAAGAGAAAACCAAACAAGGCTTTTTATTAATATGGCAACAAGAAAATTTGAACTTAAAATTAACGGACAAGGCTACCGTGTAGAAATTGAGGAAGTCGCGGAATTTGCGGCAACCGCTGCACCCGTTGTATCCGCGCCCGTCGCACCCGTTGTATCCGCGCCCGTGGCGGTCGCTCCGGAAGCCCCGGCGGCGGTCGGGAGCGGCGAGCCTATTCAGTCGCCCTTGCCCGGTACGGTGGTAAAGGTCATCGCAAAGGAAGGCGGCAAGGTAAAGGCAGGCGAGGTCATCGTAGTTGTTGAGGCAATGAAAATGGAAAACGACATAGTCGCTCCGCGTGCAGGCACGGTTTCGGGCTTAATCGCACAAGGCAAGACCGTCGGTGCAGGCGATATTCTCGCTTATTTGGCGTAAATTTCGGGCGGGAACAATCCGTGAAGAAAAAAGCGCGGACGTTCTTAAAATTACAAAATATTGAGGAATAAAATGTTAAAAATCACAGAAACAATACTTAGAGATGCTCATCAATCGCAAGCCGCGACAAGGATGAAGCTCTCCGAAATGCTCCCCGTCGCGGACAAACTTGACAGGGTCGGCTATTTTTCGCTTGAATCGTGGGGCGGCGCAACGTTCGATTCGTGCCTTCGTTTCTTAAACGAAGACCCGTGGGAAAGACTCCGTAAACTCAAGGAAGCCATTCCGAATACACGTTTACAAATGCTCTTAAGAGGTCAAAACCTCTTGGGCTACAAGAACTATGCCGACGATTTGGTGGATATTTTCGTCAAGAAAATGCTCGAAAACGGCATCGGTGTGGTTCGTATGTTCGATGCGCTTAACGATACCCGCAACTTAGAGGCGAGCATCAAAGCCGTTAACAAGTACAAAAAGGACTCCTGCCTTTGCGAGGTTGCACTCTCCTACACCCAAAGCCCCGTGCATAGCCTCGAGTACTTTGCCGACTTAGCCGTCAAATTAAAGGCAATGGGTGCGGATATTCTTTGTATTAAGGATATGGCGAACCTTCTTTTGCCCTACGACGCGTACGAGCTTGTTAAGGCGATTAAAACTAAAGCGGATATCCCCGTCCACCTCCATACGCATAACACCTCCGGTACGGGCGATATGACGTATCTTAAGGCAGTCGAAGCCGGAGTGGATATTATCGACACCGCTCTTTCGCCCCTTGCAAACGGTACGAGTCAACCCACAACCGAGTCAATCGTTGCGGCTCTGCAAGGCACGCAATACGACACGGGGTTAGACTTAAAACTATTAAACGAAATTGCCATTCACTTCAATAAGGTTGCGGCAAGGCTTAAAGCCGACGGTTTCTTAAGCGACAAGGTTCTTAAGGTTGATATTAACGCGCTTATTTATCAAGTTCCGGGCGGAATGCTTTCGAACCTGATTAACCAATTAAAAGAGCAAGGCAAGAGCGAAAAGCTCACCGAGGTTTTAGAGGAAGTTCCGCGCGTCCGTAAAGATGCCGGTTATCCCCCTCTTGTCACCCCCACTTCGCAAATTGTCGGCACGCAAGCCGTTTTGAATGTCGTTGCCGGCGAACGCTACAAGCTTGTCGGGAAGGAGTTCAAAGGACTTCTCCGCGGCGAGTACGGTCAACTCCCCGCCGAGCCGAACGAGGAAATCGTTAAAAAATGCATCGGCGACGCCGAAAGAATTACTTGTCGTATGGCGGACACTATTCCGCCCGAGTGGGAGGATGCAACCGTCAAAGCAAACGCCGTAGGCGCGCGCAACGAGTTAGACGTTCTTTCGTTTGCGATGTTCCCTCAGGTTGCCCCCAAGTTCTTCGATTGGCGCGAAAAGGAAGAAAAAGGTCTTAATAAACCCGAAGAACCGAAAGCCGCCGCTCCTGCCGCACCTGTTGCCGCCGCTCCTCAAGGCGAGCGCAAGTTTGCCGTAAAGGTCAACGGAAACGCTTACAATGTCGCGGTTGAAGAGGTTGCCGATTTCGCCGCCGCTCCCGTTGCCGCACCTGCACCCGTTGCCGTTGTACCCGTTGCCCCTGCACCCGTAGCCGCACCTGCAGCCGTTGTCGGTCAAGGGGAGGCTCTCCCGTCTCCGATGCCCGGCACTATCACCAAGGTCGTCGCCAAAGAGGGCGCAACCGTTAAAGCCGGTGACGTTATCGTTATTCTTGAAGCGATGAAAATGGAAAACGACATCGTCGCTCCGCGCGCCGGTGTCGTTTCCGGGCTCGTATCTTCCGGCACCAACGTTCAAAGCGGCGACACTCTCGCTTATTTGGCATAATGTGAGTTATTGCGCAGAGGGGGAACGCTTTTCATTAAAGCAAGGGGCGAGGACAATGTCCCCCCCCCCTTAGCATCCCTCTCCCTTATATCCGAATAATACAAAACAAGGCGCAACTACGCGCCTTGTTTTCTTTTGCTTTAATGGTTCATTAAATTTTCCTTAACAACATTTGATAGGTTTTGCCTTATCAAATATTATTTCACCGTTTGTCATTCTGCGCGAAGCTACAGAATCCATTTACTATAAGGATTGACCGTGTGACTACGCGCAGGGTGACAAAATTACACACACCGCGCCTATCTGTTTGAAACTCCGCCCGGCAGATAATTCGGTGTTTTTACCGAGACCGAGCCTTGCTTTGCGTGGCAGAGGGGGCAGTCGGTAAAGGCTTCTTTGCCTGATGCTTCGTAGCCGCAATCGGGGCATTTCCACACCGTTTGCGCGTCCTTTTTGTAAAGTGAGCCGTTCTTGAGTTGGTTATACAAGTCCAAAAACTCCTCCCTATGCTGTCTTTCTACAGCTTGCACGTTGCGGAAAAGCCCTGCAATGTCGGCAAAACCCTCCTCGTCCGCTTCCTTGGCTGCACGGGCATAGACCTCCTCCGCTTCGGCGTTTTCGTCGTCGGCGGCGAACTTTAAGTTATCCAACAGCACCCACTTTTCGCGGAAGGGATACCCGGCGGTGAACTCGATGTTCTGAATCGTTGCGGTGTTTGCCGACTGGATAAACGAATAAAACATACGTGAATGGTTGAATTCGTTGAACGCAATGCGTTCGATTCTCTCGGCAATTGCGCGTTGTCCTTCGGCGCGCGCCCCGTAAGCGATGAACTCGTAACGGGTTCTCGCCATACACTCGCCCGCAAATGCACGGGCAAGATTGACATAGGTTTTTGAATTTTTTAAGTTTTTCATACCGAACGGAGTATTAGCGTAAAAAAGCGGCTTTATACACACACTAAAAAATGTGAATGCCGTTAATTTTCACAAAGGACTCGCGCGTTTGTTCAAGGCCTCGTGCGTTTGCGTTGTAACGCTCAGCGCGGTGTTGTCGCTTTTTGTATCCGTAACCTTCGGTGGCGGCGCGGGGCGAGCCGAAACCGCGGCATTCGCAAAAGAGGAACGCACCGTTTACTTAGGCGGCACTCCTATGGGAGTGGTTGCGAAAAGCGCGGGCGTGGTAATTTACGAAATCACCTGCGTCATAACAAAAGACGGCTCGAAAACTCCCGCAAAAGATGCCGGGCTTTTGAAAGGTGATTTGATTACCGCCATAAACGGCAAATTGGTATTTACCCCTGCCGACGTCGCCGCAATAGTTTCGAAAACGCAGGATAAGGAGTTAACGATTTCCGTTCGTCGCAGCGACAAAAACGCGCAATTCAAGCTGCAGCCGCTTAAGGATTCACTTTCAAACGATTACAAAATAGGGATTTTGGTTAAAAACGAACTGACGGGCATTGGTACTTTAACTTATGTCACAACCGACAGTTTGGAGTTCGGCGGTTTAGGGCACAAAATTACCGACGGCGTTACGTCTTGCAATAACGCTTATGTTGCGGGAAATATTTTAGAAGCGAAAATTTCGGGGCTCATTAAAGGCGAGGTCGGGCAAGCCGGGGAGTTAAAAGGGAACTTTGTTAATTCCGATACGCCTATAGGCACGCTGCACGCGAACAACATAGCCGGGGTGTTCGGTAAAGCCTCCGAAAAGCTTTATAAGGGTCGCCCAATGGTGGCAGTCGGTAGCCGAAAGAGTGTGAATACAGGTAAAGCGTACATTTACTCGTCGTTGTCCTCCGACGCTCCCGAAAAGTACGAAATTGAGATTATGCGCCTTGCGGAGCAAGACGAAATAGCCGACCGTTCGATGGTGATTAAGGTGACGGACGAGAGGTTAAAAGACCTAAGCGGCGGTATTGTTCAAGGAATGAGCGGCTCGCCGATTGTACAAAACGGCAGACTTATCGGCGCGGTTACGCACGTTTTTATAAGCGACCCCACGCGCGGCTACGGAATTTATATTGATTGGATGCTTGCTAATAACAAGTGATGTGGGGCTGTTTGTATGCGCTTTGTTTTTTGTGCT
>JAISKW010000026.1 GCA_031260775.1 Christensenellaceae bacterium | reverse complement strand
ACGATTTCCGCTTCACTCACAGCATTTTTATGCTGCCGGAGGAGGATAGTGTTGACTACGACCGAAAGGGCTTCGCTGCGTATTTTAACGCGATGCCGCTTGCCGAAAAAACCGCGCTTCTTGATAAATTTGAGCGCGATATGCGAAATGCGAATACTTGGGCGCGCAAAAACGAGGTGCTTTGCGTTTGGCTTATGACGCTTGGCGTAAAAGACATTTCACTGTATCTCAGGACTCAAAACAACGGATTTGCATATCTCACGAGCGATTATTTTATGTATGACGGATTGCGGAGCGATATTGCAGAGTGTCTGTTCGAAACTGTTTTAGGGCACTTAGAAGATGCTATGCATCTCCCTGACATCGAAATTTGCAAAATTATGTTCGCGAATTTCAAAAGAAATTTTGTTGATAAAGGACGGAAAATTACTAAAACTGAGGAAGAATACATTACAATTGCGTTCGATATTGCATATTTGCATAAAATTATGGGCAAAAACTTCAATCGCTATACCCCTCCGACGCATCTTTCGAAAAAAACTTTGGATAAGTATATCGCGCTTTTCGAACCATCCTCAAAAACTCCCGAAAAGGACGGATAATTAACCGCATGGAAAGCAAAAACAAGAAATATTCGGTGTGCATAATCGGCGGCGGCGCGTCGGGGCTTTTTGCGGCGGCAAACTTACTCAAAAAGGGTTTGAGCGTTGTCGTGTGCGAAAGGAACGCAAAAGTCGGACGCAAGCTTTACATCACAGGCAAAGGACGTGCCAATATTACAAATGCCTGCCCGGCAAACGAGTTTATTGAAAACGTCGTGAACGGCAAAAAGTTTTTGCGGAGCGCAATATACTCCTTCCCCCCCGAAAAGACCGAGGAGTTCTTCGAAAATGCGGGAGTAAGGCTCAAAACCGAAAGAGGCAACCGTGTGTTTCCTCAGTCGGACAAGGCGGCGGATATCATCGACGCGCTTTTGAAAGCTTGCAAAGGCGCGGACTTCTTGTTCGAAACCCGCGCGCTTAGGTTTAGAATTTCAGAAAACGAGGATTCCGATTTACCCAAAGTTATCGCGCTTGAAACGGACAAATGCGATATTTTTGCGGATAGTTACATTATCGCAACCGGAGGCGTTTCGTATCCCCTAACCGGGAGTACGGGCGACGGATATCGGCTTACTTGCGAATTGCCGCTAATTCAAAAATACGAGATTGTGCCCCCTCGGGCGGCTCTTTGTCCGCTGCTTTCAAAGGACTCATCGGCGGAATTGTACCCTGTCGGGCTGTCGCTGAAAAATGTCGCATGTGCGGTTTTTAAGAGCGAAAGGGACAACAAGCCCGTTGCAAGGGACGAGGGCGAAATGTTGTTTACCGACAAGGGCGTATCGGGCCCTATAATTTTAACGCTGTCGTCACTGATAAACCGCGAGGCTTTCCCTTTGGTGCTTTCGTTGGACTTAAAGCCCGCTCTAACACGTGAAGTCTTAGATGCGCGCCTTTTGCGCGACTTCGAATTATACAAAAACAAGGAACTTAAAAACGCCCTTGACGATTTACTTCCGCGCTCGCTTATACCATATTTGATTTTCCGCACGGGAATTCCGCCCGAAAAGCCGGTAAATTCCATTACAAAAGAGGAACGTAAAAAGCTATTAAGCGCACTAAAGGGATTGACATTTACAATTACAAGCCCGGCGCCGCTCAGCGAGGCGATTATTACAAGCGGCGGCATAACGCTTACGCAGGTTGACCCGAAAACCATGCGCGGAAAGCTGACGGACAACCTGTATTTCATCGGTGAGGTTTTAGACGTTGACGCTTTAACGGGCGGTTTTAATCTTCAGATAGCGTTTTCAACAGCCGTCGCCGCAATAACCGCAATCGCACAGAGGTAGCTCAAAGCATATATTGCTACGGTATGAAAAAAACTGTAGCGGTAGTTTACGGCGGCGCGTCCCCCGAGCATGAAATATCGATAATCACCGGCGTAACCGCTCTAAACGCGCTGCCCTCTTGTTATAAAGCCGTGCCGTTATACCTTAAGGGCGGCAAATTCTATAGCGGAAAATCTCTTTTTGACATAAGACAATATTCACAATTTAGCGAAAAATCGGCTGCCGAATGCGCCGTTATCGGTGACCGAATTTATATTAAAAAACGCCGCGGAAAGTTGGTCCCGTTTGATAAAATAGACGTCGCTCTGCTTGCAACGCACGGCGGAGAGGGCGAAAACGGTTCGCTTGCCGGTTTTTTTGAAATTAATAACATTCCGTATACTCAAGGCTCGCCGTACTCGGCGGCAGTCACATTGGACAAAGAAGCTACAAAAATTATCGCCGAAAAGTGCGGTGTTAAGGTCGTGGAATGGCTGTCGTTTTGCGAAACAAAAACCGGCGAATATTTTAATGAAGCCGAGAGTAAATTAGGTTATCCTCTCGTTGTAAAACCGAACGACCAAGGGAGCAGCATCGGGGTAACGCTTGTAAAAACGCATTGCGAGCTAAAGGATGCGGCGGAGCTTGCCCTTCAGCTATCCCAAAAGCTTATTATTGAGAGGGCGATTCCCTCGCCCGTCGAATTGAATATTGCGGTTATGCGTAACGGCGGTGATTTTCTTGTATCCGAGCCCGAAAGACCGCTTCTTGCAAAGGAAATTTTGTCTTTTAAGGATAAGTACGAGGGCGGCACGATAATCGGCGGTGCGGACAAGGTTCGCGAATTCCCCGCGAACGTATCGGAGGAAGTCGCGGTACTAATTAAGGAAACCGCGCTTAAAATGTACAAGTTTTTGGATTTGAACGGTGTTGTACGTTTCGATTATCTGCTTGAAAACGGCGGTTTAAGCGAAGAAACGTTGTATTTGAACGAAATTAACTCAATTCCGGGGTCGCTGTCGAGGTATTTATTCCCGCAGCTCTCTAATGCGGAGTTCTATGAAATCCTAATAAACAACGCCGGAACGCAACCTAAATTTAAGCCGTTTGAAAGTGGCGTTCTGAAAAATATCGTCGGCGCAAAGTGCTGCAGAAAAAGGTAATCTTAATATTTCATAAGAAGCGCAAGCTTCAAATAAGGTAATCTTAATATTTCATAAGAAGCGCAAGCTTCAAATATAGGGCGTTTTCCTCGGTAATTTTCGGCGCGTGGTCGGGCGATTGAATGGGAAGCGACAGCAATCTTATCGGCGTTTTTGCCCGAACGGAGGCATCTTTCAGCATATCCATAAAAAGCGAAACCGTCAGATGCTTCGAACATGAGCATGTTAAAAGAACTCCTCCGTCGTTTAACAGGCGCATCGCGCGCGAGTTTATGTCCGCATATCCGCTCATTCCCTCCTTTATTTTGTCTGCGCTTTTTATGAATGCGGGCGGGTCAAGAATGATTAAATCGTATCTTTTGGCGTCCTTATTTGCCGCATTCAGGAAGTCAAAAACGTTTTCCGTAACGACTTCGCATTTTTTTGCGGTAAAGCCGTTCGCTGTGAAATTCGCTAAAGCTTTGTCGGTTGCTTCCTTTGAAATGTCAACCGCCGTAGCAAATGCCGCGCCGCCTTTCAGAGCGTTTAAGGCAAAACCGCCTTGGTTGCAAAACAAGTCCAAAACGCGCTTGCCTTTGGCGTATTTCAGAATCAGAAATCTGTTTTGTTTTTGGTCTAAAAAGTACCCGGTCTTTTGTCCGCTTAAAAGGTCAACTGAGAGAGTAACGCCATTTTCGATAACGGTTACAACCGAGGTGTTCTCGCCGTAAATAATCCCCTTAAATTCTTGAAGTCCTTCCTTGACCCGCACGTCGCTGTCGCTTCTTTCAACTATGGTAGAGGCGGAAAAAACCTCCGCGAGTATCTTTATCAGCTCGCCTTTGATTGCGTCGAATCCTTTTGAAAGTATCTGTATCGAAAGTAAAACCTTGTTCTCCGTTACGTCGTAATAGCGGTCGACAATCAAACCCGAAAGGTCGTCGCTGTCCGAAAAAACCGCACGGTAGGAGTCCTTTTCGCCGAAGAAAATTTTTCGGAAATTATATGCTTTTATGATTCTCTCTTTGAAAAAATCACCGTTGATATTTTCGTGCGGCTCGCGAGTCAGCACCCGTACAAGCATTTTTGACGCATGGTTTACAAAGCCTTTTGCCACGAAACGTCCGTCAATATCATGTACGACACCTGCCGCACCTTGCTCGCCCTTGCCGTCAATACGCAGTACCTCATTGGCGTAAACAATTGATTTTTCACCGCGCAATATTTCGCGCTCCGCGCCCTTTTTCAGAATAATATCGTACACGTCTAAGATTATCGTCTTCATTTGCGAAAACGCGAAATGGTGCGTTTAATCTTCAGGTACTTCCGGTCTGTATCTGTCCTGAATCTGCACAAAGGCGTCGTCATCATAAACGAGGGTTGTACCGCCCTCGGTCATATAATAGATATTCCCGGCTAAGGTATACAAAATATCCGTCGGGAGCAACGCCGAGGGAACGTAGCCCGGATTTGAGGGGACGGTGAGGTCTTTTTTTGTAAGCGCGTCGATTTGCGTGGGGGTTAACGACTCGTAAGGCGTGTAACCGCCGCCGAAGTAAATGGAGCAAACATACCATTCGTTCGCCGCGACGTGCCCGTCTGTGGCGATTACATACCCCGGATGCGTGCCGGCATAGTTAATTTGGATGTAAACCACCGCCGCGTTTTCACGAATCACATCGAATACATAGTCCGGCGTTACGGATAACAGCCACGACATCGGATAAACGTAATACTCTATTGCAAGCCCGGCGGCTCTGATATCAACAAGGCATTGCCCCATTTGCGCGCCGGTATAGTTTTGGTAAAGCTTTTCGCCCGTAAGACCAATCGTAACATTATGCTTTGAAAACAGCGCGGCAACGCCGTCTTGGTCGATAATCATACCGAAGAACGGGTCAAGAATCGAAAGCCTCGATGGCAACTGTTGCTTAGTCAGCCATTTATCTTTGTACAGCTCCGTAAGCATCCACACCCATGCGGTCGAAAGCTGTCCTCCCATACTGTGCCCTGCGACACGGATTTCATGACTGCCGAACGTATCGGGCAATAGCTTCAATGCCCTAAGATACTCGCCTGCGAAAAACTCCGCCAAGCCGAACTCGCCAACGACTAAATCCGAAAACTTGCCGCCTACATAGCGGAAGCGGTTGCCCACGGATGTGCCCGTTGAGGTTATGCCGTCGTAGCCCCAAATCTTTGGCTCGATGTTCCAAAAAGCGATAGCAGGGTTTTCGGAAGTGAATTGCGTATATTTCAAAATACCGTAGTTAAAGCCGGCTTTTTCCCAGAGAATCTGCTCTCCGAAAGCGTTAGATTCCAAATCGAAATCGGCATAATCGCCGATATTCGCGGGGAAATTGAACTTGCCCGGATACCCCTCGGGGTTATCCATCATACCGTGAACATAGATGTATGTGGGTTTGTCGGGGTCGATTAACGCCGCGCCCTCGGGAGTGTCGGCGGAGTATTGTACAAGACGGCCGTCAACGATTTTTTGCCAAAAAAGACCGACGCCCATCGCACCCGCGCCCTCGCGGTCGGGGTTAAGCTCGGGATATTTTTCGTAATCGAAGTCAACCTCGCTGTAGTCGCGGTATTTGTGAACGAACTCAACCTCCTCGGGCGGATAATCCAATGTCTCGGGAGGCGCAACGGGGGTATAAACGTCGTTTTTGATTTTTTCGCGAAGCTCCGTATTATCGGTAGATGCGCAAGCCGTAAGCGCCGCCGTTAATAAAACCGCGAAGACAACGAGCGTAATAATTAATTTTCTTTTCATAAAATCTTGATTTCGGATAATACCAATTTAGATTTTACCATAGACGAAGATTGCAATACATACATCATCTTTAGTGCGTGGACAACCGTGTTTTATAAAAAGCTTGCCGTTTTTCTGAATTTTTCTAAGAGTTCCGGAAATGTTCCTTCGATTATCGCCGCGCGGATTTTTTCGGTCAGACGGTGTAAAAACCGTATATTATGAATCGAAATAAGACTGCCGCCCATTACCTCTCCCGCCTTCAACAGATGCCTTATATAGGCTTTTGTGTATCCCTTACACGCATAACAGTCGCATCCGGCTTCTATGGGGGTATAGTCTTCTTTGTACGGCGCGTCGCGGACGATTATATCGCCGTTCATCGTCATTGCGCTGCCGTTACGGGCAATTCTTGTGGGCAAAACGCAATCGAACATATCGATTCCGCGCGAAATCGCTTCGATAATATAGTCAGCCGAGCCGACTCCCATTAAGTAGTGCGGCATATTTTTGGGCAAAATCGGCTGCAGAACGTCGAGCATACCGTACATTTCTTCCGCGCTTTCGCCGACGGACAATCCGCCTACCGCTATTCCGCATTCCGCATGCGGCACGGTAAGCTCCGCGCTAAGCTTGCGCAAATCGGGGTACACATTCCCTTGGATTATCGGGAACAACATTTGCGTTGAGTTATCCGTATGCGCCGCCTTGCAACGCTTCAGCCACTCGCTTGTGCGAATTACCGCCGCCCGTGCTTTTTTGTATTCGATACCCGCGCTTGTGCATTCGTCAAACGCCATTATAATATCCGCGCCCAAATCCTCTTGCAACCGCATATCGCTTTCGGGCGTGAAAAAATGCGCCGAGCCGTCGATATGACTTTGAAATTTAACTCCCTCGTCCGTCACCTTTCGGATTTTAGAAAGCGAATACACCTGAAAACCACCGCTATCGGTAAGAATCGGCTTGTCCCAATTCATGAACTTGTGCAATCCCCCCGCCGCCTTTACGATATTTTCGCCGGGGCGCATTGCGAGGTGGTAGGCATTCGAGAGCATAATTTGACTGCCGCAGTCCTTAACCTGCTCGGGAGTCAAACCCTTAACTGAGGCTTGCGTACCGACAGGCATAAATACGGGTGTGTTTATAACCCCGTGCGGCGTGGTAAAAACCCCGGCGCGCGCGCCCGTTACTTTACATTCCGCTACTACCTCGTACTTAAACATCTTTCTTCTTTTTATTGATAAAAACTACCGCGATTGTAAACGCCGCAACGATTGCAACCGACGGAACTATTATCGCAACATACCACATCGGGGCGCGGGCTCGCTGTTGATATAAAACCGCAGTAAAGTCGGTTTGGGGAACCGAAACCACAAAGCTGTATACCGTTTCACCGGTCGGAAGCGCGTATAAATCGGCGTTTTCGGGGCTGATTTTATTTGTGCCGTAAACGGTAATAAAGTTGTAGCGGTACTCGAAGTCCTCCGCGCCGTAGCGTTTTAATAAGGTCTCGGCTTGCACGAGTTTTTCGTTGACGAATACGGAGGACGGAACCTTCCGTGAAACGTCCGTGACCTCATAAAAGGCGGTGCGCTCTACAATTTCGCGTTCTTCATAGACCTCGAAGCCGGTATAACCGGTGGCAATATAATAGTCCGTAACGTCGTCAAAGCGGACAAGGAAAATTTCAACGGCTTTCCCGTTAACATTAATTGCGTTTTCGGGGAAAATTGTCGACAGCCCGTTTGCAATTTTCAGGCGGTTTTCCTCCTCAGCCTGAATGATAAACGTGTATGAAAAATATCTTTCGCCGTTGCGCGTTGTTGCGTCATTGTATGCAATTTCCCATTTCGCAGCGGTTGTTTCCTCGGCGAGAGCGGCTTTTTGCGAAGAATTATTCGCAAAAAATGAAAGCAGTACAAAAAATACCGCAACGGCGGTCAATGCGAATATTGAATTTTTTTTGGAGATATACATTCCACTTGTTATTATACCAAAATTAGTATAAACACTGTTATTTACTATTTGCTTCCGTCTGATTTTGAGTTGAGCCGCTCGCGTTGCGTTGTGGGGGTGTTTTTGCGCGCCTCGCCGCTTTGGGTTAAAAACCTTGCGCGGAGTTGTCCGCATGCGGCGTTACTGTCGCCGCCGCTACTAAATCTAATCGTAGCCGACACACCTAAGGAAGTAAGAGTTTCTAAAAATGCGTTGATTCTTTGCTCGCTTGCGGGTTTTACATCCTTTTCCTTAACGAAGTTTAAGGGTATCAGATTCACATGTGTTTGGAATCCTTTAACCAACCTTGCGAGGTGTTTGGCGGAGTTTATGGACGAGTTTTCAAGCCCCGTCATAGCGTACTCGAAGCACACCCTGCGACCGGTTTTTTCAACGAAATATTTGGCGGCTTTAATTATATCCTCGATAGGATATTTTTTGTTCATGGGGATTAGCGTATTTCTTGTGTTGTCGTCGGAGGCGTGCAACGATATTGCAAGCGTAACGCCCACATTTTCGTCCGCAAGACGGTAGATGTTAGGAACGATTCCGACGGTTGAAAGCGAAATGTTACGGCGGCTTATGTTTAGCCCCTTAACTTCGTTTGCAAGGTTTACGAAACGGACGACCTCGTCGTAGTTATCGAGCGGCTCGCCGCTGCCCATTAAGACAATGTTCGTTATATTGCGGACACCGCCGTCAAAGTTTGAGTACGAACGGCGGTTAATTTGAATGACTTGCCCGAAAATTTCACCCGCGGTTAAACTGCGGACAAGTCCGCCCTCTCCCGAAGCGCAAAACACGCAACCCATACGGCAGCCGCATTGGGTCGAAACGCAAACGGTATCGCCGTAAGAATGCGGCATAAAAACGCTTTCGATAATGTTTCCGTCCGACAACGTGAAAAGGTATTTTTGCGACTTGTCGCGCGATGTATAAACCGAATGCACGGTTAGCGATTGCGCCGTATATTTTTCGGACACCTTTTCGATAAACGCTTTCGGGAGGTTTGTGATTTCCGAAAACTCTTTACCGCGAAGCACCGCGCCATAAAGCTGCTCACCGCGGAACTTCGGTTCACCCAAAGAAACCGCAAGTTCTTGCAGCTCAAGGAGTGATAAATTGTCTAACGAGGGTAACATTTGGTTAATTTCTTGTGAATAAGCCCAAACTATTATAAGGGAGGAACGGCGTTCCTCTAAATATTAGATTATGAACCAATTAAAATGCACGACTTCAAATTGCCGTCACAACCTAAAGCAACGTTGTAACGCAAGCATAATCGGCATATCCGAAAAGGGTATGTGCGACAGTAAAATTAAGCGCGCGGGCGGAACGTTAGAGCAAACCTTTGCTGAGCTTGAAGCCGCCGACGATATGCTCCAAGACGCACCCGAAACGGTAAGATGCGATGCCGATTGCCTCTATAATTCGGACAATAAGTGCTGTGCTTCGTCGATACTCGTCAGTGACACCGTTTTCAGAACAAAGTGCAAAACGAGAGTTGAACACAAATAAATAATAATCGGTAAATGCAATTGAAAAAGGTAGCCGTGTCACGACACGGCTACCCTTTTCGTGGCTGGGCTGGAAAGATTCGAACTTTCGGAATGGCGGAGTCAAAGTCCGCTGCCTTACCGCTTGGCTACAGCCCAATACTATTCAAGATTTAATAATACAAACGGAGGCTACCTATAGGGCAACCTCCGTTTGGTGCCATTGGCCGGGGTCGAACCGGCACGGACTTGCGTCCGAGGGATTTTAAGTCCCTTGCGTCTGCCTATTCCGCCACAATGGCGCGGAAAGAATTAACGGAGGTTGCTTGCGCACCCTCCGTTAAATTTTGGAGGCGTAACCCGGATTTGAACCGGGGGTCAAGGCTTTGCAGGCCCGTGCCTTACCGCTTGGCTATTACGCCG
>JAISKW010000006.1 GCA_031260775.1 Christensenellaceae bacterium | reverse complement strand
AATTTACGCTGTTTTGGCAACCTTATTTGCGGTTTTGGCAACCTTTACTACCGGTATCGGTGTTGTAATAATATCCGTATTTTTGCTTGCGGCGGTTGCGTTGTTCGTCAAAGAGGTATCGGGCTTCGCCCTTTTAGGCGCGGGAATCGTTGCGAAAAACGTGTTCAAAACGCACGCGGTTTCGCTGTCGGCGGGTACGCTTTCGCGCCTAAAGCCGTTGCGCACGCTTGTCACGCTTTGCGTTTCGGTCGTCATTTTGTCGGTTTTGGTGTTCGAGGTTATCGGCACGGTCAAAGCGGCGGTTACTCCGTACTTTACGAGGTTCGATGCGGACTTTTTTATGGAGTCCGATTCGGAATTGGGGTTTGACTACAACGATTTAATAAAAACCGAAATACTTTCCGAAATTGACGGGGTTGAAACCGTCGGTTTCTACAACGAGTCGGGCGGTTGGCTCTTAAACGGCAAAAACATAGACATCAACGTTTTCGGCGTGGACAGCGTCGAAACGCTCAAAAACTTAAAAACGACTCCCGTCAGCGACACTGCGGCGAAAAATTGGGAGAAAATTCTTGCCGAAGGGCTTGTGCCCATAATAATTACCGAGGATTTATCGCTAACTAAGGAAAACGGCGCGGCGGCGTTCCCTATTTATAAGGTCGGCGACACCGTCGAATTGTTCAACAAGAACCCCGATTTTTCGTTTGAAAACACCGGCAAACGTTACAAATTCGTTGTCGCGGGCATCGTAAAGGATGCAACCGAGTACGATAAACTCGGCTACGCGCCGTATTTTGCAACCGAATCGGTCGATAAAACCGCTACCTTCCTCATAAAAAAGAAGGACGGCGCAAGCGACCAAGAGATTTTCCGCGGCGTGCAAACTATAATTGCCTCGCTTTCGACAAAAGAGCAGGGACTGATTTACGTTCTACCGTACGATGATTATGCCTATCAGGGCGCGGCGGAATTAAAGGCAATCGGCGATTTAATGGACGTTTTCCGCTACGCGCTTTTCGTTATCGGCTTGTTGGGCATTTTGAATATCACCTTTGTAACAATTGCCTCAAGAGCGCGCGAAATGAAGGTTTACTCCGTGTGCGGTATGACGGGTGAGGATTCGGTACTCCTTTCTTTAACCGAGGGCGCGCTTGCCTCGCTTGCCGCGTTGGCGGTGTCACTCGTTACTGCAATTGCAATGTCAAGGGCGTTGCCCGTGTTCTCCTCGCTTATCGAAAAGAATATAATCGTACCGATTCTGCCCTTTTCCGCGCTGTCTTTTTCGCTCATTGTCGGAGGGATTTTGACCGCCGCATTCGTTGTATTTTCGTTCATCCACAAGCTCAAACTTTCGAAAACGCGCATCAACGCCGTCTGATTATAATGATTGATACCCACGCACATTTAACCGACGAACGGCTTTTGCCTTTTACGGACGAAATAGTTAAAAGCGGATTAAAGCGGATTGTCACGGTGGGTTGCAACGCCGCAGATTGCGTTAAGGCTTATGCTCTTGCGCGCGAATACGGTCACGTTTTTTGCGCCTTAGGGATTCATCCGCACGATGCAAAGGACTACGATGACAATGCCGAAAGCGGATTACGCAGGCTAATCGCAGGCGATAATAATAAAAAAGTCGTTGCTTTGGGTGAAATAGGGCTTGATTTCCACTACGATTTATCACCTCGCGACGCGCAACGAAAGGCATTTGAAAAGCAAATACTCTTAGCGAACGAATTTAATTTACCCGTGGTTTTGCACGTTCGGGAGGCGGCGGACGATGCGCTTTCGATTTTACGCGAAAACCGTCAATTTATTGAGAACGGGTTACTGTTTCATTGCTTTGCGGAGGACAAAGTGTACGCAAACAAAATTTTGAACACGTTTGATAAAGCATATTTCGCGTTCGGCGGCGCGGTGACGTTCAAAAATTCCGACCGTGCGGCGGTTGCGGCGTCGCTTCCCGTCGATAGAGTTTTGCTCGAAACCGATTGCCCTTATATGACCCCCGTGCCCTATAGAGGACAGCTCAATAAACCGCAGTATCTCAACCTTGTTTTGAATAGACTGATTGAGGAAACGGGGTTGACGGATTTAGAAAAAATTACGGATGAAAACGCCGGGCGTTTTTTTGGATTTAGATGACGGAAGAAGATTTGATTAAACTTGCAAAAGCGCGCGGAGAGGTATTCAAGCGCGATTACGCCCGTAACGCCGAGCTTCTTTTTTCCGTGGAGGCGCAAGGCGATTTGGATTATATGCGCCGTTTGGAGGTGTCGGTTGCCAAAGGCGAGGAGGCATACAACGCACTGAATATTTTTGAAGAGGAAACGACCGCTATAACGGCGGCAAAGTTTCTTTATGCGCTTAACCTAAAAGATGATAACAGCCGCGAAACTGCGGAAATAATACTGAAAGGCGACGCGCAGGCTTGCGAATATTTATTGTCTTTAATAAAACAATTTGCAGGCGCGGACGTAATTTTATACAAAAAGATAAAGAATTTAAGCGGTATATATAAGGTTATAGATGAGGACGGAAAAGAAGGCGTTTGCAAAGCGATAATCCTCCCGACAACGGCGGGCTATATGCCTTTATCCGACAAAGAGTTCTTAGACGACGTAAGATGCGAGGCGTTCCGCAGCGGCGGTAAAGGCGGACAAAACGTTAACAAGGTTAGCTCATGCGTTAGGGCAACGCACGAGCCCACGGGCATAGCGGTAGTTTGCCGCGAGGAGCGCAGCCAGCTTGAAAACAAAAGAACAGCATTGGAGCGGCTGCGTAGCCAAGTTGAGGAATATAACAGGTCGCGCGCCGAGGATTTGCCGAAGAAACTTAAAAAGGAAATCGAAAACACCT
Organism: Christensenellaceae bacterium; assembly: GCA_031260775.1. GTDB lineage: Bacteria > Bacillota > Clostridia > Christensenellales > DTU072 > JAISKW01. The sequence goes on along the minus strand of JAISKW010000006.1, from coordinate 3,272 downwards.
TAAAAAGCGGTGCAATCCGCGCAAGTTTCAATACCGTAACCGATACGGCGGATAAACTCTGTTTCATAACCTCGCAAACTCTCTCCTAACAAAAAGGAGTAGACAGCCGTTATCTTATTCTGCGAAAAGCATTCCCCCCCCTCCCGCAAGAACTCACATTAAAAAGTTCTACTTGACACGGCTTGCGCATAGGTATAATATATATGCATATAGCAAACATATACATTTGATATATTTGCAAAACATAAAGGAAAATATGGCAATTTATAAGCATCTGACCGATTTAATCGGCAAAACACCGTTACTTGAACTCGTTAACTATAACGAGCTTAACAAATTAGAGGCGAGCGTCGTTGTAAAGCTCGAGTACTTCAACCCCGCGGGCAGCGTCAAAGACCGTATCGCAAAAGCGATGATTGAGGACGCCGAGGCAAAAGGCATTTTAATTGCGGGCGGCACGATTATCGAACCGACAAGCGGCAACACCGGTATCGGCTTGGCTTCCGTTGCGGCGGCAAAAGGCTACAAGTTAATTTTAACGATGCCCGAAACAATGAGCTTAGAGCGTCGCGCGCTCGTTAAGGCTTACGGCGCGGAATTAGTTTTAACCGAAGGCGCGCTCGGTATGAAAGGCGCGATTGCAAAAGCGAAAGAATTACAAGCGGGTACGCCTAACTCGTTTATCCCCTCGCAGTTCACAAACCCCGCAAACCCTGCGGTTCACAAGGCGACAACGGGCCCGGAGATTTGGGACGACACCGACGGCAAGGTTGATATTTTTGTATCGGGCGTCGGCACGGGCGGCACGATTACCGGCGTCGGCGAGTACTTGAAATCGAAAAACGCAAAAGTCAAGGTTGTTGCGGTTGAACCCGCGTCTTCACCGGTACTTTCGACAGGCAAACCCGGGCCGCACAAAATTCAAGGAATCGGCGCGGGCTTTATCCCCGATACGCTTAATACGGCAGTCTATGACGAAATCATCACCGTTTCAAACGAGGATGCGTTCGCAACGGGCAAAGCGGTATCGCGCACCGACGGCGTTTTAGTGGGTATTTCCTCCGGCGCGGCACTGTACGCCGCAACCCAACTTGCGAAACGCCCGGAGAATAGAGGCAAACTCATCGTAGCCCTCTTGCCCGATACCGGAGAAAGATACCTTTCAACTCCGTTATTTACAGATTAGAGAATTTAACCTGCAAATCGGTGGTTCGAGCGGCGGGCCTGCGAACCCGAGAACTACGATAGGGGTGTGTTACACCCCTATCTTTCTAACGCAAATATTCGCACAATGTTGCTAATACTGCGAAAGCGCGAGGGTTCTTAAAATTTTCCGCACGCTAAAACTTTTATTGACTCGTATTGTAAAATAAACATAATGACAAAAACATATCGCATTGCGGGTATGCACTGTGCGGCATGCGCGGCAAGAGCGGAAAAAATATTATCCAAAACCGACGGCGTCATAAGCGGCGTCGTTAATTTTGCAATCGAAAAAGCGTACATCGGTTTTGACGAAGCAATTGTTAAAGAATCGGAAATTAAAGAAGCGATTTTGGACGGCGGTTTTGAGTTAATCGAAATCGAAACGAAGGAGCAAATAGACATAGATAAACTCCGTAAACAAAAGGAAATCCGTGTTCTTTTCATAAAGTTTTTCGTATCACTCGCATTCACTCTGCCTCTTTTATACTTTTCAATGGGCACAATGCTTGTTGAAAATCTGCCCGTACCGAGTATGGTTTCAATTCACCATAACGCTTTTGGGTACGCGGTTTTGCAACTTATTTTGACCGCGCCCGTCGTGGCAATCGGTTACGGTTTTTACATCAGCGGATTCCGTGCGCTCATAAAAAGAAGCCCAAATATGGATAGTTTAGTGAGCGTGGGCATTGCGGCATCGTTCATTTACAGCGTAGTTTACACATTCAAAATCGGCTTCGGCGATATGCATGCCGTGCATAATTTGTACTTCGAAAGCGCGGCGGTAATAATAACGCTGCTCTTTTTAGGCAAAGGGCTCGAGGCTCTCGCTAAAGGCAAAACAAGCGAGGCAATCAAACTTTTAATGGAGCTTGCGCCGAAAAACGCGACGATTATTAAAAACGGCATCGAAACGGAAATCCCCGCCGAGGCGTTGCAAGAAGGCGACGAAATCGTGGTTAAGGGCGGCGAAAAAATACCCGTGGACGGCGTAATTGTTTCGGGTACGGCAACTTTAGACGAAAGTATGCTGACCGGCGAGAGCCTCCCCATTGAAAAAAGCGCGGACGACACGGTTTACGGCGGCACGGTAAACACTAACGGAGTTATACATTTCACCGCAACAAAGGTCGGCGACGGAACGTATTTGGCGCAAATTATAAAGCTTTGCGAGGACGCGCAAACGAAAAAGGCGCCTATTGCGAAGCTTGCGGATAAGGTCGCCGGGGTGTTTGTGCCGATAGTTTTCGTCATTGCTATTGTAGCGTTTATCGCGTGGATAATCGGCAAAAGGGACGTTTCGTTCGCGCTTACGGTGTTCGTTTCGGTGCTTGTAATTGCCTGCCCGTGTGCGTTGGGGCTTGCGACACCCACGGCGATTATGGTCGGTACGGGGTTAGGCGCGCGGCACGGCATCTTAATTAAAAACGGCGAGGCGTTGGAGAGGGCGAATAAAATAACAACCGTTTTATTCGATAAAACCGGCACACTCACGGAGGGCAAGCCAAAGGTTACGGATATTTTGGTTTCTTCGAAAGACGCTTCCGAAATGAAATTACTGCAGCTTGCGGCAAGCTGCGAGCAAGGGTCGTTGCACCCTCTTGCAAAGGCGGTTTTGAGCTACGCTAAGGAGCAAAACGTCGAACTGTCGGAATATCAAAACTTTGAAGAAATCGTCGGTTTCGGACTTAAGGCGGAAGTTTCGGATAAAAAAATTGTTATCGGGAACGCGAAACTTCTTAAAGCAAGCGGTATCGAAAACTTGTTTACCGAAGATGCCGCAGTCTTAAGTGAGCAAGGTAAAACCGTGCTATTTATCGCGATTGACGGCAAAAACGCGGGGCTCATCGCGCTTGCCGATACGCTTAAACCCACAAGCCGGGCGGCGGTGGAGGCGTTAAAAGCGCACGGTTACGGGGTAGTTATGCTCACCGGCGACAACGAAAAAACCGCGCGGAATATCGCAAAACTCGCGGGGATTGACGAGGTTTACAGCGAGGTCTTGCCCGAAGGGAAAGCGGATATTGTAAAAAAACTGCAAGGAGAGGGTAAAAACGTTGCAATGTGCG
>JAISKW010000194.1 GCA_031260775.1 Christensenellaceae bacterium | reverse complement strand
AGTTTCGGGCATCGCCAAATATTACGCCGCAGAAAAATTAGTCGGTATGAAAGTCGTTGCGGTAATAAATCTCGCGCCGGTTAAACTTTGCGGTGTGTTGTCGCAAGGAATGCTGCTTTGCGCCGAAAATACGGACGGCGTTGTCCGTCTTTTAACCCCCGACGAGGCAGGGCTTTTCGGCGGAGGCAATTTAGTTTCATAAAAAATGGTTAACAAACAATACTACAATTACGGCACAAGCCGCTCGGTAATCCGCGAAATTTTCGAGTTCGGGTTAAAGCTAAGAAAGGAAATAGGCGCGGAAAACGTATATGATTTTTCATTGGGTAACCCCTCGGTTGCGTCTCCCGACAGCGTTAATTCGGAAGTCCGAAAGCTTATTTCCGAAAAAAGTTCGGTTGCGTTGCACGGCTATACCTCGGCGCAGGGCGACTATACCGTCCGTAAAAAAATAAGCGATTATATAACAAGAACCTACGGCGCGAAGGCATCGGAGAACCTTATTTATATGACCTGCGGCGCGGCGGCGGCGTTGACGATAACGCTCGGCGCATTGTATGAGGACGGCGATAATTGCGTGGTAATTCAACCGTACTTCCCCGAATACAAGGTGTGGGCGAACACGGCGGGCTATACCGTTACGGAGGTTTCGCCCGACTACACAAGCTTCCAAATTAACTTTGAGGAGTTAAAAACGGCAATAACGGCAAAAACAAAGTGCGTAATTATCAACTCGCCGAATAACCCCTCGGGCGCGGTAATTTCAAAGGAAAATATTGTAAAACTTGCGAAGCTTTTGGAAGAAAGACAAGCGGAGTTTAAGCATCCGATATTCTTAATCGCCGACGAACCGTACCGTGAATTGGTATACGGCGCGGAAGTTGCTTATGTGCCGAATTTCTACAAAAACACGGTGGTTTGCTATGCTTTCAGTAAATCGTTGTCAATCCCGGGCGAGAGAATCGGCTATATCGCGGTCAGCCCCGACACAAACGGGGCGGGAGAGATATACGCGGCAGTCTGCGGCGCGGGGAGAGCGTTAGGGTATGTCTGTGCGCCGTCAATGTGGCAGTTTGTCGCGGCAGAAAACCTCGGCAAAACCGCGGATATTTCAATATATAGGACAAACCGCGACCTTTTATTAAGCACCTTAACCGCAAGCGGCTACGAGTGCGTAAAGCCGGACGGAACTTTTTATCTGTTCATAAAAGCCTTGGAGAAGGACGCTATCGCGTTCTGCGAAAGAGCAAAAAAATACAACCTGTTGCTTGTCCCCGGGGATTGTTTCGGCGCGCCGGGCTATGTCCGTATCGCCTATTGCGTTTCAACTGAAACGGTCAAAGGCTCGCTAACGGCTTTTACCGCTCTATCCGCCGAATACAGGGCATAATGCTGAATTACTAAGGCTGCAACAACACGATTATTCTCCGCCCTCATTAGAATAATTCCGATTGAACGCAACTTGTTGTGCTATTATAATTAATGCATAATGAACGACTTGAACACGACTGAGAACGCTGCTATTTCAACTGCGGGGGCGGAAAGCCCCGAATTAAAGCTTAAAACTTATACAAAAAAAGAATTCGGCACCTTTATGACCTCTATGTTCGGGCAGAACCTGCTTATAACATTGGTTTCGGCGTGCTTTTTATACTACACGACGTCAACTATGCTACTGCCTGCTGCGGCGGTCGGCATAATTATGACCTTAGCGCGTGTGTGGGATGCCGTCAACGACCCGATTATGGGCGTAATCGTTGACAGAAAACAAGGCAAACGCGGTAAATGTATTCCGTTTTTGCGCATCGTCCCTATCCCTATAGCCGTTTTGACATTTTTGTGCTTTACAAACTTCGGCATTTACGACTACTCACCCGATGCAAGCGCGGCTCAAAACGCTTGGCTTTTGGTGTATATGGCTATAATTTACATCTCATGGGATATGATTTACACCGTGGGCGATATTCCTCTTTGGGGTTTGACCTCTCTTATGACCGAAAGCGACAAGCAAAAGGGCACGGTTTTGAGTTTCGCCCGAATTATCGGCGGCATTGCCGGCGGTATCGGAACGTTCGCGTTGCAACCCGTCGCGCTTATGATTAGCGCGGCACTCCAACCCGTTGCCGGCGTTAACGCCGAAAGATACGGTTTTATGATTATGGCGGCGATTATCGCCGTTATCGGCGGCGGACTGTTTGCTATTTGCGGATTCACCGTTAAAGAAAAGGTTATCCCCGCGCCGGTCGAGAAGCCGTCGCTTAAAGCGAATTTCAAAACGATGTTCAGTAACAAGCCCTTTAGGCAAATCGTTATTTCGGGCATCATCGGCAGTCCCCGCAACCTCATTATTTTAATTGTAATGACTATCGTTACATATTATTTCGCGTCCAAAGACGGCATAATGGCATTACTTTATATGGCACTCCTCGGCGGCGGAATGTTTGCCGGGCAGTTCATTTTTATGGCGTTAACGCCAAAACTATCAACTAAATTCGGTAAAAAGGCGTTGTATAACTGGTCAAATATTATCGCGGGAATACCTCTCGGACTGATATTTGTAATGTATTTAATTTTCCCGCACAATTTGACCGATGCGTTCCCGTTAATACTCTTATTTATTATTTTCACGGTTGCCGGGAGCGTTTCGGGAATAACGCAGGTCGTTCAAACGATGATGATTGCCGACTGCGTGGACTACGAGGAGTTCGAAAAAGGTGTTCGCCCCGACGGCGCGTTCTTCAGCGGACTTACCTTTATCAACAAACTCGCCGGCGCGATTGCCACAATTATCAGTACCGCCGCTTATGCCATTGTCGGCTTTGAGGGCGAAAAAATTGCCGAAATGGACGAGTTTATGAAAGCCGGCAACTTGATTCGCGAGGCCCCTCAGTACGACAAGTATATGATGATGCTGTTCTTTTTAATTTCCATACCGCCGGCACTCGGCAGTATTTTGTCGGTAATCCCCACATGGAAATATCCGCTTACGAACAAAGCTCACGACGATATTATGATTGAGTTAAAAGCGCGCCGCGACGCACGGGAAGCAGTAGCGGAAGATGCAGGCGAACAAGAATAATGAAGCAGGAGACCGAAAAACTTGTAAACGGGTTCTTTTCCGAAAACGCCGACCTTTCCGACCAAAAAGCCTCACTTACGGCGTCCGTTAATGCGCTTACGGGAGCATTTTTACGCGGAAATAAATTA